>DAOQWY010000001.1:150642-325204 GCA_035342335.1 Bacteroidales bacterium | reverse complement strand
TTTAACAATTTAATTTACCCGTAGTATCATCAAATTATTACCTTTGGTCTCTAATTATGACCAACGAAATCAAACCAATAATAATAATGGTATTAAAACATTCAGATATCTTGATTATGGTCCCAGAAAATAAAATAACAATTTTTAACAATTTAATTTTGGTAAATATAAAAAAGTTGGTATAAATTTGTACCAACGAAATCAAACAAACAAAATGAACATAATTGATTTTCTATTTGGCGGTACTGAAACAATAAATTGTTTACTTCTTCTCCTTCTCTTAGGTATTGATAAAATGAGTTTGGAAAGAGTAAAAGGACAGGTCGAAGATTATATGAATAGAATTGAAGGAAAATTGAATAACCGAAAAGAAGTTGAAGAGATGATTGCGTGGATCCTTGATGATAACTTCAAGAATATAACAATTCAACGATTTAAAAAGAATCTTTTATCACCTCTTTACACAAAAGAACTTCAACTTTTAAAGGACAAAATGATTAATTTTTATTTGACGAATTTGAAGGAGTTTGTTAATGGGAATACAGATATTGAAAGATCGTGTGATATTATGACAACAATGGAAAAATATATTTTCCAATTAAAGAGATTAAGAATGGTAATAGAACCAGAAATTAATATCCTGGTCAACCCCCATACTCCAAATTCATCAGGTGAACAGATCATCTATCTATCGGTTAAATCTTTTTGGATGGGAGATGATGGAAAGAAAACACGGGAAATAACAAGGTCGATTGGTAAATTATCAAATTATAAACAAGGAAGAAAAGATCCACTGGCGGAAGAAGAGGCGATAAAAAAGGTTCAACCAGAATTATGGGAAAAATATAAAACCATTTATTTGTCAAATTAGAAAACCCAGTGAATGATTATATCATAATGATAAAAGGGTAGATATAGTAGTTCGTTCTTTGACATCTTGAGTATAAGTTCTGTTAAAATTCTCAAACGGGATCTCTATTATTTATTCTATTAATGATGAAGATCCGCAGTGTATTCAACGATGACACCAGGTGTCTTTTTTTTATATCTATTTCGTTGGTCACAATGAGTGACCAGAATTAACATTTAACATTTTAAACATTGGAAGTCTCTTTTTTTTATCAATAGTGTTGGTCATTTTGATTGTCATACGATTTAATAACAAATAAAATTTTAATACATGAAAAAAACAAAAAACCGGAAAACAAGAAGAACAAACAGAAAACAAAACATCGGTGGTAACCCCACTATGGTAGTTAAAACAACAGACAACCATCAAATTAACCATACAACGGGAATATTTGATGTGGATATAAACCAAATTAAACCCCATCCCATGGTGATGGAAGTATATAAAGAGAAAAAACTAAGTGGGTTGATATTAATGATGAAGTTAGTGGGATATCTATTAAATCCAATAAAGGTAGTATTACGGGATGGAGGTTATTTAATATTCGACGGAATCAGTAGATATATGTCCGCATGTCAATTGGGTTGGGAAAAAATATCTATTGAAGTATATGAATATACAGATGAAGAAATTCCAATGAAACGAACCTTTTGGAATTGTTCACCCAAAAGATCATTGTTGGAACTATGCCACCAGGCCGAACAGGTTCTGGGTATACTTGGTAAATCCCAAGGAAAGAAAAGGGAACAAATTGGTGATTTATCAATGGGTGATGAGGATTTTTGTCTGGCGGGAAAGGATCGTTTTCAAATCGCATGTGAAATCATTGGATGTGATTTTTCATCCATCACCCTGCGTCGCTTACTGGAGGTGAAAGAATTTGAAGAAAACAATCCCGATGTTTCCAAAACACTTGGTTTGATGGAAAAATTGGAACATGGAATTATAAAAATCCATCAGGCGTTCAATTACATGGAAATTTATAAAGAGGCAAAACGGGAACAGGGAGAAAACGCACTAACAGAAGCCCTACGGGTGGTAAATGGGGAAAATTATACAATCGTTAACGAAAGTTGTGAAAATTTGGGTGTTGTACCAAACGACAGCATCAATTGTGTTTTAACATCATGTCCATATTATCAAATGAGAACATACCCCGATGGAGTGCGTGATGTTGAACAAATACAGCATGGTCAGGAACAAACCGTGGATGAATATATTCAAAAGGAAGTTGAAATATATTCGGGGGTATACCCCAAATTAAAAGAAACCGGAAGTTTATTTATTGTCATTGGTGACAGTTTCGATGGCAAAGTGGACTGTGCTGTGGTGGAAAAACTGGTAGTGGGTATGCTGGACTATGGATGGTATTTGGTACAAAAAATTATTTGGAAGAAGAAAAATCCAAAACCCGTAGGTGAAAATATGAGAAGACTGTTACCAAATTATGAAACCATCCTATGGTTTTGCAAAAATCCTGACACATATTATTACAGGGAATTTAAAATGTGGAAAGAGGGAAATTATGAAATAAAACCAAGTAATGTAAATGACAGGGTGGTTCCAAAACATTCAAATAAGGTTTTTACCATTAAAAAACCATTGGAGAGGTTTCGTTCATTTTTAAATGAGCAGACAGTTGAAAATGAAATAACATCAAGTGGTTTTAACTGGAGCGAATTAAAGGAAATTAATCCCCATTATCGGCACAAAGCCCCATATAGTTACATTATTCCAATATTACCAATTTTAATGACGACAAAAATTGGAGACACGGTACTGGATATATTTAACGGAACAGGAACCACCTGTGCGGTGGCGTGTGCATTGGGACGGAAATCAATCGGTTATGACACCGACACCTCATCACATCAATTTGCCGCAAAAAGACTTAAAATGGTGGAAGAAAACCGGCCAACGACTGATGAAATCACGGAATTTGAAAACGATTACATGGAAGAAGCGGCGTAACTAATGTCCATTTGAAACAAACGGTATGGGTTTGTCTGGTGGATACCTCCAGACAACCCCAATCCGCCAACAAAATGAAATTATTAACTAAAATTCTATAAATTATGAGTTACAAAACAGAATTAAAACTTATTTACGGGTACACCCGTATGAAAAAGGATGAAGAAATGTACCAAGAACCCAAATTAAAACGAAAGAGAAAGAAACATTGTAAAGGAATCATTAAAATTATACCGCTGTATGATGAGGAATATGAAAATAATGCGGCATAATGATGGTGATAAATGATTTGTGAAAAGTGGATTTAATTGGTGAATGTAAAGACCGGGTCAGCAATATGTTGGTCCGGTCTTTTGTCGTATTAGAGGATATATTATGTCGAAAAATTGAATATGTTTTTTAAATTTACTCCAGGCACTGGCCCAGTTGTCAAACAAGATAATACAAAAATTTTTGGGCAATAAATATTTTTTTCCTAGACCATTGGGGATTATACCTTTTGCGAGATCCAGACCAGATCTTTCCGGATCTGGACCAAAATATGTTTTTGGGCAAAAAAAAATTTATCCCTCAATGTCGGGCTCAAATCAAAAGAGGATAAAATTTGGAATTTATATCATCAAATACAATGGCAAAACACACTAGAAATCAATAATAAGTAAATATTTCAATAAATTTGTTCAAAATGAAACATAAATGAGGTCAACAATAAAACTCATCTGGCCATTCATGTAATCGGTAAATAACAATGGACAATTTTCGGTAAATAAGAATGGACAGGGGCGATGATTTTGCCAGTCCATGCCGTAACAATAGGATTGGCGTAATTTATTTCAACAGGAATGATGGAGAGATTTTTTTAATCGGGAAAGTCCGGTTAGCGAGTACTGGAAATATAGCTAATTCCAAACAAGTATTAATTTTTATTGTATCTTTTAAAATAAGCGTCAATTTCTGGTCTTAATTCAATACCAACTCTTTCAAAAATATTTAACAATTGATCATAGGTTCCTTTTCCCCCAAGAAAATCCCAAAACTCCTGGGCAACTTTTAATTCATTTTGCAAATCTAACATACCACGCATCGTCCATCGATTATACGGTTGAGGTTCATAAGGATTATAAGGAATTGCAATAAATGATTGAACATTTGCAGTCGGATAATCTGCAAGATAAGCTGCAATCCACTCTAAAAGAGTTCGCTTAAATTCTTTAAATCCACCAGCATTAGGCTTAGCTGTTTTAATATCAAAAAAATATACAGTGTCATCATGTCCAACAACTTTAATATCGACTTTTGTTAATTTCACCTCTCTCAAATCTCCAAGTTGACATACTGCGCGTATCATTTTAATTTCAGCGGGTTTATTTGGATTAGTTGTGGCAGTTGTTAAATTGTCCATAATACCCTGAATGACATTGTGTGCTGAAGAACTAATACGAGTACCGGCGACTTGTTGAGATAATGCTGAGTGATAATTTGCTATTGCTATTGCTTTAGCCACAGGTTCAAAAATACTCGTTCCAAAGTTTGTATTTAAAGAATGTATAAAGGAGAACAAAGCCATACGGTCTTTCCCCAATAACCTGGTATGAAATGGCATAGAAGCTGGCTCAGGATTATAGCTTTGAAATTTATTTCTCAAACTATTTCGCAAAACAGCTTCAATATTTTGAACTTGAGTCGCTGTCAAACCCATTATTTATTTTTTAAGTGAAAGATTATTTCAGAATAGGCACCTTTATCTTTTTCAGTCCGATTTAATACTGGACGCTTGAATTGATTGATGATTTTCATTCCAGCATTTTCTGCTATAGTGGGATACATATTGTACTTATCATTTGCAACTAAAAAAATATTAAAATCTGTATCAAGAAAATTTTTACAGTTTTTCAAAACCGAGGAAATACCGTTGATATAACTTTCTTTAGCTTCTTTACCCTTACCCTTATAAAGAGGACCAATTTCAAGTTCATCTTTACGCTCAAAACCAAATAAATCATATGCATAAGCGTGTTGCTCATGATAATCAATCAATCCAACATAAGGAGGCGATGAAAAAATACCTTTAATTTTCTTCCTTTCAGCTAAATCTGCAAAAGCAAAATTTATATTTCTTAGTTCGGAAAATATATCAATTGTTCTGCTATCACCAGTGAGACAAAACTGAAAGGTATCGGTTCTTAATTTCTTAAATTGAACTAAGCGCTTTATGGTATCAGTTGTATAGGATTCCCACCATTTTAAAATTGAATAGAGAGGCTTACAAATTTTTCCATGCTTAGAACAATAATAAGTTGAATAAACTGGTTCGATTAAGGTTGCCAGGTCAGCATGTGTTGTCGCCCTGCAACTTCTGATTGTACGGCTCAATATTACACTGATTATCTTCTTTGTTTCTGGATTCGTAATTTTTTTGATTTTATCAAAAACAAAATGAATTTCTTCTCTTATATGTTGGGAATACCATTTATCAAGGAAGGTATCATCCGTATCTTGCTGTAATTTAATCTTATATTGCTCAACTAGATTGTTAAAAATTGGAAGAAATTCTTTTTCCTTTTCTGCTCCGTACAGATCCTCATCAATTTCACCCTGATGTAAACGATATTTGTATTCAGGAACCGGGAAAAATTTATTATTAAAATCATAAAGAGCTTGTAATAGCTTTTCTTCAAATTCAAGGGTATGAGAGTAGCCCAGAAATTCCTTTAATGCTTTTGTAATTCGATTTATTTCTATTTGAACATCAATTAAATCGTATTTAATGATTTTACAGTTTGCTATCAAAGCATTAAACGCTGAAATATCAATACCAATACAGTGCATACCGAGTTCATTGGCTTGAACCATTGTAGTTCCACTGCCGCAAAAAGGGTCTAAAATAAGATCCCCCTTATTAAAATATGTTTCGGTTTTAAACATATCAGTATGTTCATCAAGAAAATATTCAACAAGTTGAGGGATAAATTTACCTTTATATGGATGTAAGCGATGGACATGTTTTGTTGTTTCGGCTTCAGTATATTGGTCAAATGACAATGCCCAATTTAAGTCATTACCAAGCTGATCTTGCCAATTAGTCTGACGATAACCGTTATAAGATTCATAATACTGCTGTAATTCTTTTTTTGAAACACGAGTTGTATTATTATCACCAGCTTTTTTAATTCTACCATATTGGATAAGGTAGGAAATATTTGATGGGGTTACTTTCTTACCTAAAAAAGACGTTGCCCAATCACTTGCTTCTTTTATAGTTAATAGATCATCCTTTTCGTTCATATTCACAGACATCTGTATTTTAAGGTGATAAATAATCTACTACAAAGGTAGCAGTTATTTAATCTGAAAAAGGTAGAGTTTAGTTGAACAGTGAAGTTCGGTGAATCAAAGAAGAAAGTTGATGGCATCAGGAAGAACCATTAGATGCTTCTTAAATCAGCAGGAATAAACGGATTAACCAATAAAACCCCTATGACAAAAGAGGAAAAACAACTTTGGCATGAAATCGAATTATGGTTTCAGCGGGAGGAGTTCCGGAAGAAGCTGAAAGAAATTAGCCAGAGGATAAAAGATACGCCATCCCCGCCGCCATACAAATGATTAGATGAATGGCGGAAAATAATCCCGCTTAAATCCGCCATTTGTAATACTTTTCCCATTTCGGTGATATTTATATGCATGTGGATTTGCATATCCTTATTTCGGAATTACAATTCTAGCAATTATTGAAAGTGAAGATGAAAACAGGATATCCAATACAATAAACAAATAAATAAATGAAGCAATATGATATATAAACAAAAACGATGGTTTTCTCCAGATGATGAGATCGAAACATATCTTCTAAAAGATATAGAATATGAAGTTGATGATAAAGAAGATGAATTCATCAAATATTATATGGAATGCATGAATTGGAAAATAAAAGAACAAACACGCCTTGAGATCATAGTTGACGAAGCCTCTTTCGTGTGGTTTATTTTACATATAATCAGGATTTATGAGGAATTCAAAGAAATGAAAGCTGGCAAGAATGAGTAAGGTATAGCTCGATTATCTTGCCTGTCTTAAAATTCTATTCGGTATAAGTCTGATGGATAAATCCCGCCGTAATCCATATGTTTGATTGATCCGCCTAAAAAAAATGAGCCAAGAGCCCCGTCTGTATTACTTTTTTCAATTCCGGTGATATTTATGGATATGAAAACAAAAAATTATACAAATCATCTTCGTGTCCGTCTTACGGAAACGCAATTTAAAAGTCTCATCAACAAAGTTATTGAAGAAGAAAAAACAAAGTCCCGACTTGTTCGAGACATAATAAATGATTATACAAAACAGGAAAATGAAAAAAAATAAACAACCACCAATAAATGAAAATATGTATGACGATTTCTTTACGGATGGCACATTTGAGGTGGACCTGGACCAGAAATATGCGAAATTTTTGGCCTATTACATTTTCCACACAGGGCTACTGGCTAATGCGGAAAAGATATTGAAACCGAATGAATTTCATATTTCGTTTGTTTGGCATATCATGCAAATTGCGAAACTCTACGATAGCTGGCAGAAGGAAAATAATGGCGAAATTGAATGAGGTTTCTTAAATATTTTATGAGCATCTGAATTTTATCGTTTTCCTGTTGCAATAACCGCCGGATTTATTCAACCAATCATTACTATATTCCAATATGCGAAGCTTGGATGCATTTCTTAGAATGAATGATGGCGAAATTGAATTAGGTTCATAAAATATTTTATGAGCGTCTGAATTTTATCGTTTTTTTGTTGCAGGAACCGCTGGCTAAATGTCATCCAACTTATACTTTAGTAGTTAGTATAAGTTCCTGTTTTTCTGCATCATCACATTTTCAACGCTTTACAGGTAACCCCAAAAATTTCTTCATTTTTAACTTATATTTTTACTAGAAAATGCAGCAAAATCAAAGTTTTCGCCGTAGCATTGCCGCCCATTTTTAAAACCATAATCTATGTCATTACTGGGTTCAAGAACTACTACAACCGCAATGGATTGGGAAGATTTCCGCTCATTAATATCAAAACTCGAGCGGGATGGAGAATACAAATTTTGCCTGCTCATTACCATTGGGGTATTTACAGGCCTGCGGATAAGTGATCTTCTTCAACTTCGCTACAGCCAGTTCGAAAATACCGATATCCTGACCATACAAGAGAAGAAGACCAAAAAGACCCGCCGTATTAAGATCAATCAGGATCTGCGAACCATTTTTGAGCGGATAAAAATCAAAATGGATGTAACCGACAACAGCCAATACATATTCATCAACAAATACGGCACAAAACCCATCGATAAATCCTACGTGAATGTCAAGCTGAAGGAAATCATTAAACGATATGGGATCGCAGTTGAAGGAAATATCAGCAGCCATTTATTTAGAAAAACATTGGGTAATCGTGTTTTACGGATGAACAATTTTTCAAATGAAGCAGTAATACTGCTGATGGAGTTGTTTTCGCACAGCTCGCCCGCCATCACCAGAAAATATCTTGGTATTCGTGAGCGGGAAATTTTGGATGTGTATGATAGCTTGAGGTTATAGCTAGATTAATCAGTAACCTTTTGATTAACAGCTAAAACGTTTATTTTTTATGATATTTGGTTTTTTCATTTTTATTCGATATATTTTACATAAATAACTTTTAATATGAAAACAGATTTAGTATTTAAGTATTTAAAATGGAGAGCACAGATTGAAGGTGTTCCTTTTGAGCTTGGTCAAAAAGATTTTTTTGAACCTTACTTTAAGCGAGGTGTTAGAAAATTTTTTGGTGTTTTGTTGGACGATAATGGTTTCCCAATTAATGATGAACAAGAACCAAAAGATTATCCTGGATTATTAACAGATTTCATTACTGCCAATAGTAAATAGAAAATGGAAATAATCTAACATTCTTCAAAGCAGGTTCGTCTGATCAATTTTTGTCTCAACCGGTTTGGACAACTGGTTCAAGATCCATTTTATGATAACCATTGATATCGAAACAATAGATGACGCCGCAGACATTGAACGATTTTTTACGCTATTACATCAAGCTGGAATTTTATTTTACCCGAACAAATCTTTTTATGATTATTACGAATGGGGCAATGATGGAGAAATGTTACCATTGTTTTGCGACTACGAAGCTATGCGTCTTGATAGGTTGATGAATTGTTGTTTGTACATGCATGATGAAAAAATTGTTGATATATGGCGGATTGCAGAGAAAACACAATCAAGAATTTTTGGTGATCTTAAACGCAGGAATTGATTTTAAAATGCATGATGAAACACTAAAATTTCATTTTTCGAACCGATGGAACTTCGGTTCATTTAATCTCAAGTTCGGTAAATCACATTTTATGACCTCAGAAAAAGTTAACTTTACATGACCCAAATAAAGAACAATATGAAATCACATAGAGGCCTTCAGGTCAAAAACCAATATGGCGAAACAAGAACCATATTGAATATAGTTGGGAATTCGGTTTTGACATATGAAGAGCCCAACAACTTTTACCACATCACCAAATTGTTCAAGGATGGCCAGTCATTGGCCACATTTTTAAACACCAATCGATGACGACATCAACACATCCGCGCTGGATAGCGGTAATTTGTAGACGCAAAACCAATACCTATAAACGAAATTATCTAATCTTTCGGTTTTCAAATTTGAAACAGGCAAAGGATTTTATTTTGGAGTATGGTTATTCGGACAGAGTTGTAAAAATTTATAAAGAACCATAATAGTATGACATTTCATCGCAGTATAGAATTAACAGGTAAAAAAGTAAAATTGATAAAAATGGTGGATCCATATACAGACTTGAAGGCTGGGGATATGGGCGTTATTGATTTTGTGGATGACGAGAACCAGATTCACGTCAAATGGGATAATGGTTCGAAACTAGCGCTTATACCAGGAGTAGATGAATATGAAATTGAGGGTTGATTCAGTTTAATGAACACCCTCCGCTCGATACTTCCGCTTAAATAATATTAATACTTAATAAACTTTCCAATTTGCATCTTATCATTCCCAAAAACTTTCACCATATAAATTCCGCCTGGCAGATCGACTGTGTTAAAACGCTCATTAGTATCAGTTATTTGACGAGAGAAAAGTTCTGCCCCTTCCAAATTCATAACTGTTAATTTACTTCCAATCATTTCTTTCGATATTTCTATATTTATTTCGTCTGTAACTGGATTTGGGAAAATTAAAATATAAGATGAATTATTTAAATCATTAATTCCGGTACCGCCATATCGAAATTTTGCAACAAATATATCTTTTTCTTCGGCATTTGCATTAGTCAAAGTAGTATTGCCTAGGGTCATTGTAGAGCTTTCAAAATAGCCTGTTACGAAAACATCCCCAATGGAATTTAATCCAACAGAAAGACCTTTATCTGGTAAATAACCTTCAGCACTTTTAGCCCAAAGGACATTACCTCCGGCATCGCATTTAACAAGAAAAATATCAGCGTAACCACTAAATTCGCGTGTATTAGCCAAAGTGACAGGGTTAAATGCGATTGAATCGGTCTCAAAATATCCAGTAAAATAAACATTCCCTGAAGCATCAACTACTAATGATAACGCTTCTGCTCGGTCTCCATGATCACCATAGGATTCACCGACATCTTTTGCCCAAATAACATTTCCATGGGAATTGTACTTAGCAAGAAATATCTTTGGTAAAAAATATCTTGTATAACCCACATAATATTCAGGGCAGGTTAAAGTAATTGTGTCAAAGATCATGGTAGGGCCAAGCATATACCCAGTAATATAAACATTCCCTGAAGCATCAGTATCTAAAGAACTTGCATTACGAGTACACCTTCCTCCAGGACTACTCGCCCATAGAACATTACCATTGGGATCGTATTTAACAAGAAAAATATTAGCATGCTCAAGCCCAATTGAATTAATCAAAGTAGTAGAGCCAAATGTAATTGAATCACTCTCAAAATACCCTGTTACATAAACATTTCCTAAATTATCAACTGATGCAGATAATGCCTCAACATCAACCTCATAATATTCCTCTTGTGGCCTTGTTGTGCTTTTTGCCCAAAGAACGTTCCCATCACAATCGTATTTGGCAAGATACATGTCAAAACTCTTCCAATTACCAATTTGTAAAGTGATAGTGTCAAAAATAATTTGGATATTAAAGGAACCTGCAACATAGGCATTCCCTAAAGCATCAATTACAACAGAAAGACCACGATCCCCCCTTGATCCAACATTTCCACCGGGGTTTTTTGCCCAAAGGACATTCCCATTGGCGCCGTATTTAACAAGAAACATATTGCATTGGGCGCCATAAGATGACAGTTTAATGTTATCGACCCAAATTTCAGAACACTGAAAAAAACCTGTAACATAAACATTTCCTGACGCATCAACAGCAACAGACTTTGCCTCGATATGTCCTTGATTATTAATTGCCATACCAATTGTTTTTGCCCACAACACAACTCCATTGGGATCGTATTTTACAATAAACGCAGTTGAATGACTGTTCCATATAGTAAAGGATCCAAATGTGATGACTGTGCTACAAAATATGCCCGCCGTAATAATATTTCCTGAGCCATCAATCGTTATAGCATTTGCCACATCACCTGATCCTCCACCATGACTTATTGCCCATTGCCATTCTGGAGGTTGAGGGTATACAATCTTGCTTAAAAAGCAAAACGAACTCATTAATATCAAAAGATAAATTGTTTTTTTCATATAGATATTGAAAAATGTAAAACTTCACCTTCGGTTATTCATTTGAAGCGAAAAGATACATGTATAAAATTAATCTTTTAAGCATCGGACAGATATATTTGCCGAATTATTGCTTTCATGCATAGAAACATATTCTTTGTCATAATAGAGATATACAGTCAGACTAAAATTAACCCACATGGTTTTAGTTGACCAAAATCGCGTACTTCCCCCTAAACCAACGAAGTCACCATTTTCATAACCACTTGCAAGAGCAGTAAATCCACTTTCATTTGTTGCTCCTATATTAGGTTCTATCCAATGTGCATTCCCGCTTTCTTTCATCTTACCACCGGCAATATTTTCACCTCCAAGGAAGTTAATAAGGGTTTCCCATTCAATATCTGATGGCAAATGCCATCCAGGAGGGCAAGCTGTTTTTGATGTTTCGCGTCCATAAAGAACCCCGTATACTGTATAATTTGTAGTTGCCATTGCTTCATTAACGTTATTTCCCTCATAGCCATAGACAAAATATTTGCCGTTTAACTCAGGTAAATAGGCTAAATTCTCTGTCATCCATGTTTGAGTACCAATGGCCCTGAAACTATAGATTCTTCCACAATAATCAAAAGTTCCATCTGCTGTAATAAATTGCAGCTGATCACCATAAGATATTCCATAACTATTTTCAGCATAAGCACGATAATAATAACTTGTGCTTTTATTCAGACCAGTTAATTTGCTAGTAAAAATACCTACCCCATTACCATCAATAGTTTTTTCATCAGCAATTGTCGGATTTGGTTCTGTCGACCAACATAAACCACGGATTATAATATTTGCACCACCATCGATCAATACATTACCTCCTGAAGAAGCAGATATGTCTCTTACAGAAGATACTATCGTTGTTGTTAAGACAGGTAAGCCTGGCTTAGTTTTAAGATTAACTTCATTTCCATAACTTGTTCTTATACTATCCACAGCATATGCTCTGACATAATAAGATGTATTTGGTTGCAATCCAATAATATTACTAATAAATGACCCTAGTCCAGACCCATTATTAGTTGTACTGTCAGAAATAGTAGGATTATTAAGGGTAGACCAACTTACTCCTTTCCTTATTATTGCTATTCCACCATTATCCTTTATTTCACCTCCACAGATAGCTGAATTGCTAGTTATATCAGTAGGTATTGAAGTTTCAACTGTAGGAGGATTAGGAGGGATATAAGAAAATTGACCTTCGGAATCGAATTTGAATTCCCCTTTTACCCAAACAGTAGTACCATATTTAGCTGTGAATTTTCCTTCAATTCTTCCGGGGTAATTATATTTTGTAAAGGTAAGCTGCACATAGGTCGCTTCCTGCTCATAATCTGGATCATAAGTATCACGAATGAAATTCAATTCAATATCACTCTGTGTGCTTTTGTAAAATGTTCCGACATTTATTGAATGGTCAGGTTTACTAAATTCTAATTCATAATCATATGTCCAATCAACGGCGGATAAAATCCAGATATATTTGGAATGTTTTGAGCTATAATAAAACTGATAATCAAAATATTGATCTAATGATGATTCGGGATCAAGATAATATATAAGAGTGTTATCCGGATTTCCCTCAAGTTGAAGAATTAAATAATTATTTTTGGATATATCTTCGTTTTCTTTACTGCAAGCGGAGATTAGAACAATTAAAAGAAAAAAGCTTCGAAGTGCTTTCATCATCATGGAATTCAAGAATTACTACTTGTTTAATTCTATTCGATAGCCCACAGAAATTGAAAATACTCTATTTTTTGAAGAAGAATTACCTTCAAACCAATCATCTTCTTCAGCTTTCCTTTGGTCAAATGGTAAGGTGTTAATTAATCCCAAATTGTAGTTAAATAAAACTTGTATTTTGCGCATTTCGCCACCTAATCCAAAAATCAATCCCATATCTGGTCGTTCAAAGTCATCATCTTCAGTCGAGCCCCATAATATATCATCTGTTTCTCCATCCCACTTATATTTACCCGTCAATCCGAATCCAATATACGGACCCAGTAGAGCAAATATTTTATAATCGTTTATCTCATATTCAGCTTTAAGTAATACTGGTATATCTAGATAGTATAGCACTATCTTATCTTCTGCTTTGGTTCCCTTGGAATTAAAATTCAAACCAACTTGGATAGATAATAATATATCTTTTTTTAGGAGTTCTACAGGAAATTCAAAATTTGATCCAATGTTAAATCCAGCAATTGATCTAGTAAATCCTCCTAAATTTAGGCCATATGAAATCATTCTTAGGTCTGAGATGTTTAAACCTCCTTTAATAATAACACTCGGATACATTGTTCGATTTTGTGGCAAAGTGTCAAATCGCTGATTCGTCGTTTGCAATGCTTGATTTGGTGGCTCGGTTTCAAATTCCTCTATAGTTCCATCTATATAAACTATACGAGATATTTCTGATTTATAAATATTTCTAATAGGCCCATCTAATTGATCAAAAGATCTATACTTGATATTATTTTCTTCTATCTCAATAATTTTAGCTTTTATATCTGAACCATCCTTTTTATATATGGTATCTTGAGATAAACAGTTTAAGGCCTGAATTGTGATGCAAATAATAAAGATTACTTTTTTCATAATCGGGTATATTAATAATTCCCTAAAATTAAGAAAACATTCCCGAACGGAATATGATATGATGATAATATCATTCCAAATGGGGGGACTTATTTTATGAAGGGGGTGGTTTTGGGGATGAGATCGAGGATTAATACGGCTAAAAGCCATTTAAACAAAATTCCTCACATTACTGTAGTGGTCTAAAAAAACTGGACAGAAAATTAATACCTTTAAATTTTTTGTCCTATGAAAACATCAAGAAGAACATTTAGCCCCGACTTCAAAGCCAAAGTGGCGATTGAAGCAATCAGAGAGATGAAGACCATTTCGGAACTGGCACAAATTTACCAGGTTCATCCCAATCTGATCAGTCTTTGGAAGAAAGAATTTCTGTCGAAAGCCGGAAAGGTATTCGACAGCGGCAAGGATGAGACCGAGCAAATCAAGAAGCTTAAAAAGGAGAACGATGAGCTGGTACACCAGATCGGGCAATTGACAGTGGATATTGCCTGGTTAAAAAAAAAGGTTCTATGATTCCGTTGGATATGCGCAAGGCATTGATAGACAGAGATGAAGGAGCCAGGAGCATTTGCGATCAATGCGAGTTGTTAGGCGTTGCCCGCAGTACACTTTACTACACTCCATCCACAGCTGACGAAAAAGATCTTCGGATGATGGAAGAGCTGGACCGGCTGTATCTGGAGGATCCGACCCGGGGAACACGCAGGATGACCAAAGAGCTCAGGAAAAAAGGATATAAAGTCGGTCGGTGTCATGTGCGCAGATTGATGCAGATCATGCGGCTGAAAACGGTTTACTGTCGTCCACGCACCACGGTCATTGATCCGGCAAAGTATAAATATCCTTATTTGCTGCGTAATCTGGAGATTGTACGGCCCAACCAGGTATGGTCCCTGGACATAACCTATGTCCCGATGCGCAGGGGATTCATGTACCTGATGGCGATCATGGATGTATACAGCCGGTATATTGTTGGCTGGAGCTTATCCAACACCATGGAGGCAGAATGGGTTGTAAATACCTTAAAAGTCGCTGTCGGTGCCTATGGCAAGCCATTGATCATCAACTCAGACCAGGGAAGCCAGTTCACTTCGGATGAATATGTGGATTATGTCAAAAGCCTTGAGACAGTAAAAATCTCTATGGATGGAAAGGGACGAGCCACCGATAATGCACACATAGAGCGATTCTTCCGGACCATCAAGTACGAAAAGATTTACCTGGAGCATCCGGAAACAGGACATGATCTTCATCAGGTTTGTGCCCGGTTTATTCACTATTACAATGAGAGAAGAGGGCATTCCGCCATCGGGGATAACCCACCAATACTCGTTTACAGAAAGGCGGCGTAAGTTATCAACAAAATAAGCGAGTTATGAGTCTCCCCCCCGGCCCCCCCTCTTTTAACATACACACTGATAATTATTTAAAATATTGTCCAGGGAGATTAGACCATCACATTACCGCCGCAATTATTGAGGCTCAACAAATTTTTCCACTTTCCATTTATATATCGCTTTTGCCATTTCTGTGTAGATTTTATAATCTCGCTCAGTATTATGGGAAGCGAACCACCTTTTAAATTCTTTATATACCAAGTTGATAACATCATCCTCATTTTTGGCATCGCCGAGTTGAACAATAATAGTTGACACCTCCAAATTATATTCGTTTGTAATATAAAGTTCAGGGATGTACAAGCCTATAGGATCATACTGATTCAGGATCGCCATAAGCTCTTGAAATAGATTTCCATATATATCTTGAATCAAATAGTAATCTTCTTTTTCTAAATCATCATTATTATTCAATTTATTTAAAATTCTCTGCCGCCAATCATTGGGTGTAACTTCCTTCGATTTCTGTTCTTTATTTTGTGCCATAGTGTATGGTATAATTTCTCTGGAAAATTTATAATTCAAACTTGGGGATCAAATAATTGAAAACAGGATAATAATCTCTGTGTATGACGCCCCTATTTTTCAGCTGGCAAAATATAACCTCTCCCAATTATATCTCGCAATTGGATGTCTCTCCGCCACGACGCCATATTCTTTCACTACATTCTCATATAGCGTTTGAATTGGTTCGTTTATGTGTCCGCCAACAATTTCCGCAAACACTCGGTTTAATTCATCCATTTCTTCATCCGTGACATTCTCGAAGCCCCAATATTCCGCTTCTTGAACCTCGCTAATGAAAAATCCAGTGTAAAATCCTTTCAAATTGTTACGCCTGATAAATTTATCGGCGTCACAAAAAATATAAATACTTTCAGGCTTGCGGGATAGAACGTCAACCATTGTATCATCCACAATGTGAGTGAACCATTGTATTGATCCTGGATCCGGCAAAAATCTATCGTTGGCGCATAAGCCATTTGGTGACCCGTGGCCACAACAAATAATCCGGTCATGCTGTAACATTAAATCCCAAAGATGTTTTCGTGTTATTCCTCCATCAATCACATTTTTGTTGGTAATGTCTTTATAAATGTCCCGCAAAAATCTGGTTGAATAATCTTTGGGATGAATGCATAATGTTTTCATAAACTGCAAAGAGCTGGTATTAGTTTAAGATCCAAAACGGAATGGGCTCCTTAAAATCAAGAACCCGCCATTCATATATTTCTTTGGCTAGTGATTCGTATCTTCTTTTTTCTCCTGCCGCGCTGGAGAACCATCGGGTGAATTCACGATAGATAAGTTCCAATGTTGCTGCCTCACTATTAACACTATGAATGGAAAGAATAATGGTCGCCACTTCGGGATCATATTCATCCACGGGAGCTCCCAAACCAATCATGCAAATGGGATCGAAAACATTGAGGATATCCCTTAGCTCATCAAAGAGATGGCCGTATTTCTGTTTTATAACACCAATATCAAGTCCGGTAACCGGATCTTCATTGATACGATCCAAAATCAGTTTGTGTAAGCAAGAAATCCTGATCAAGCGATGACTTCTTCTGCGGTTGTTGTACATTTAAATTATCCTATCGGGAAAAAAGGGGCGCAAATGTAAGCTAATTGGCCATAAGTCCGGCTCATATATCGCTGGTTTTGCGCAGATTATATGAAATAATTTATGACACTCTTAAAAGGAGGGACATTATATTTAAAAACAATTTGGGCAGGCTCAGATGTTGCTGCTGGTGGCACAGGTGGCGGGAGGATATTCTTGGGGCCTGGTTATTTGAAATGTTTTTGGGCTGGAAAATAATAAGCGTGTTCCAATAATATTAAAGGAGGTTTTCAGATTTTGGATAACCGCACAAAAAAGAAAAAGTCAAACGAAAATGAGAACAATAGTGGTGGTCTATTTGCTCCGGAAATCACATGGTCATTTTCCACCGAATTTAGGTGGTCACTATCACCGGATTTTACAATTTTACAAGGATTCATTGGGATATTACTATTGTTTATGAAATAAGTCGCCTGTCTTTTGGATAATTATGCTTAATATTCTATATTGCTTAAATTTTTCCAATTACAGCTAAAATACTACAGCTCTATCTTTCTTTAGTACTTGCTAAATAAATTCCGTGTTTAAACATTTTAAAAATGAAACAGTTTTATTCAATTCTGGCGACCTTATTACTATTATTCAGCATCTCTTTCCTTAAAGCGCAAACGCCAACTATTGTAAGTACAGGACTTGAACCCACATTTCCCGAGGTTTATCCCGGTGAGAGCTTCATTGCTAAATACCAGATATTAAATCCCACGGGCCAGGACATTTCGGGATATTTAATATTTCATTCAAGAGAACCAGGGGGGTGGGAAGAACCACTTCTGGATGGCAATGGCAATGCCGCTACAGCTGTCGTTATAACACCTGGAACAAACTGGTACACAAGGTCATGTGTCGTTAATGCAAACGATCCCCCAGGTCTATGGGGTGGCGTTTATTTTATCTCACCTACAACAGGATGGGGTGATAACTGGGATTTCATAAGACTTTTTGATATTTATCAAGTTCTAGCCGGAGATCCTTATGAGCCCAACAATTCATTTTCAGAAGCTACTGATATGGATCGTGAATTTGATATCAGTGCCTATATAAATCCTTTAGGCGATGAGGATTATTTTAAAATACCACTCAGCGAGGCCGGACTTTTAACAATCGATTTAACCAGTCTGCCTGATAATTATGACCTATATTTTTACGATCCAGACCAGGTCCTAATAGAATCTTCGACAAATGAGGGGACTACTTCTGAACAAATTCAGTTCTCTGATATTCAAATGAGTGGATACTATTATATCCAAATTGTTGGAGTTAATAATGCATATGACGCAACAGACCCCTATCAGCTAACGACGACCTGGGAAACCGAAACAGATGACGATCCTTATGAACCTAATAACACTTCTTCAACTGCCTATTCCATGCCTTTGGAATTTAGCATTGATGATGCTTATATTAATCCAGTGGGTGACGAAGATTGGTTTAAGGTACCAATATCAGGTCCAGGTACTTATACAATAGACCTTACTAGTTTACCAGCCAATTATAATTTATATTTTTTTGACCCAAATCTTCTGCTTCTTGCTTCCTCAACTGCCGGTGGTACTAATTCCGAACAAATTGTTTTTTCAAATTTTACAATGATTGGTTATTATTATATCAAAGTTGCTGGAAATTGGTATGGGGATAATTTTAATGCATCGGATTCTTATGAGTTAAGTACTTCAATTAAATACAAAGTGTCCGGGTATGCCAAATCCAGTTTAACAACATTTGACCGTATACCAGCCTATATTCGCGTTGATGGGGAGTATACGGGCGTACAAACGGATGAAAATGGGTATTATGAAGTTGATGTCTCGACTGGATTGCATACAATCTCAATGCATAATAATTCCTGGGAATGGGTAGAAGATTCTTTTGATTTATGGATAGACGGTAATATTACTCAGGATTTTTATGGACAATGTACAGGAATCCCATATTATGTGCTGAATCTACCATATTTTTTTATTCCTGGTGAGCCAATTTATATTGAGATACATTTTTACAACTATGCTGAATGGGCAAGTCACGCACATACAAATTTAGATATTTCATTTCCTGACATACCCTTCTATGAATCAAATCTTGATATAGAGATCGAAATGGCAGACAATTGTGATCCACAAATCTATATACCTGGGATGGAGATTTGTTATTTTGATATTGATAATGGAACTCAAGACTGTAATTTTCCAGCAGTATATCCCTTAGTTAGTGCATATAATGAATGGTTTGGAGTTACATCATGGAGGTATCGTGTAAAGGTAATTGCTCCAGATGAACCATTTTTTACGATTTTTTTTAAATGTAATATTGGAGATAAGCATGTTCCGAACGACGAAGATGATGATTGGACTATCGGACAACAGGGCTTGTGGGAAAGAGAGAAAGTCCTGTTTAGGGCACCCCAAAATTCAATTACCGGTCGTGCCATATCTAGTTTAAACTTAGGTGACGGTATTCCTGGAGCTACAGTAACCATAGACGGTGATCCTGAACTAAGCTGCATAACAGATCAAAATGGTAATTACTCTACACCAGAAGTATATTGGGGTAACCATACAATTACAATAACGCATGATAGCTATGAATGGGTGCAATCTTCATTTAACATATCTATGTACGCTAATAATTTTACACAAAACTTTTATGGTACGTGCAAAGCTGTACCTCAAATTACCTATAATATTCCATCTTCTTTTATGCCAGGCCAGCCTTTCACAATGCAAGTGACTTTAAAGAATATTGGTGAAAGTGTATCAGACGTTTCTGCATATCTTGATGTTTCATTTCCCGATTTAACAAATGGTAGTTCCAACGTCATCCTTACCAGTTACAGCGGATTTGATGAAGAACCTGCAATGTACACCGCAGGCACAAATATTTGTAAAATGGATATGTCGACAGGTGCATGGGATTGTGCTTATCCGGCAGATTACCTTTTAGTCAGCGGATTCAGAACTGACCCATTTTCAGCCAATCAGTCAATAACTTACACATTACAGGTTACTCCCCCTGATGTGGATGAATTTACTATCCATATTAAAGGGAATATTGGGGATAGGCGAAATCCGGACAGTGGCACAACAGGACAGCAGGGATTGTGGGAAAAGGAAATAGCAATTCAACTTGGATGGGGTCAACCTACTGAAATAATAAATGTTGATTTATTCGGTAATCATTATGTTATTAAAAGATACCTTCAGGAGCAATTGACATTAATATATGAAAAAATTGAAAATAATGAGGTGCTTATTGATGATATTAGCCTAGCTGAAAGTATTATTTTATATCATCTTTTCTTGAATAAATATCTGACGTATCATAATATTGATACTTATAAAAATAAAATTGAAGGGGATTATGAACATTATAAATCTTTTAAGAAAAGCATGGGTTTTAGATTGGCTAGGGTTCGAGTTGGTAATGCAGCATTAGCTGCATCAGAAATTGTACTCAAAACATCTATAGGGATTCCTCCAAATCCTTTTGATCTGACTATTTTAACGAATTACATTGTCAATAATTTCAAACCTGAATATGATATATATGACCAAAATAACCTGCGGCATTTATATGAGGCCTATTGGTATTTTTCAGCGAATGATGATAAAGAGATGTTGGCAAACATGGCATTCGACAATGATCTGAATGATGCGAATAATTTTATGGATTTTATTGTCAAAGAAGGTAATTATATGAAAGACGGTTTGAATTTAGTGGATATTTTGGACGATATTGATCCTTTAGATTGGGCTTCTTTCAATTATGGTAGAACACAGTTAAATTTAGCATTAGGTGATATATTGGTAGGTGTCCAAATAGAAGTGGCTAAAATACTCATTCAAAACTTTGTTTTTCCGGATGTTGGACGAGAATCCTTGATCTTAACTCAATCTTCTGGATGGCACGCAGGAGCTATAACTATGATTTGCTCATGGCTTCTAGAAGATCTAGCTTCGTTAAAAGAATATATTTCAGGTGAGGTTAGTGATTCAAAATCTATTACTGCTTTAATCAATAAAATACTAAAAGAAGATGTTATCATTAGACAACCTCTAAAATGGGAGCTCTGGCAATCTTATGCTTTTCATCTTAATAATATAAAATTTAATGCGCCTAACACATATGAATGGCTCGTTGCAAATCCATTACAAATGGATTGGTGGCTTGGCACAGGTGACGATATGCTTCAGGAATGTCAAACCCAAGCGCAAATTGAGCTTAATCAATACAGAATTGAGGATTACAAAAATTTGCAAATAGAATATGGCCTGATGTTAGAATCGTGGAAGCAAACATTGAATATTCTAAATTCTGAAAGAAACAATGCACTAGAAGTTGATATCATTCAAAGCGACATAGTTCAGGTTCATTATGGAGAAAATAATGATTTTATTTTAGTTTTCAAGAATAAGGGAAGCCATATACTTGAATCTATAACAATCGCAATTCAAGAGAATGAAATCCTTGAAGTAGAAGGAGCGTCTATTATTAATGATATTTTACCAGGGTCCAGCGAATCATACACGTTGAACATAACAGGTCCTGATTTGGTGAATGATGATCAACTATTACTTGAATCAAATATTATTTTACTTATAACTTGGCAGGAACAAAATGAATTTCTTACAAGTAGTTTTACAATTCCGTGTCGATTAATGTCACCCTATTATGAAATTACAGCTTCTTCATTCAAGGATGTTTATTATAATGGGGACGTGGTGGATTTAGAAATTGAAGTTAATACCGATCAATATCTGTATTTACATCCAATTCTTAAAGCCAAAGGAGATTATATTGCTGAAATCGAACCTTTTGAAGTAAATTCGAATAATGAAATAAATTGGACAATACCTGAAACCGCTCCAAAAGGCATATACGATCTTGAATTTGATGGTTATGTTGATTCTCAGAACAAAGTACTAGATAACAAGATCATTACGGATGTTTTTGTAGTATACCCTCCAATTGTTGGTGATTTATCCAATTTTAATGTAAATTCAGTTTCGATTATATCATCGGCCAATGACTATGAAATTGCCGAAAGACTTCGACTGGCCATTCCAGAATCACAAATTTTATATGCTGACGGATTAATAGAGGCTGATCTTCATCCTGCAATGCAAAACAATAATTTAATTTTGGTGGGTGGTGATCAGGTCAATCTATTAGTTGATAAACTGGTTACCTTGGGGAAAATACCATCAGATCTATGGATCAATCCTGGAGATGCTCATGTAATTGTCCTTGATGATCCATTTTTCCCACAAGCTCCATCGGGTAACAAAGTCATTGTGGTTGCTGGTTATGATTTAGAAGATACTTACATTTCAGGACTTAAATTAATTGATGCTTTAGAAAATCCTACTCAGATCGTTTCTACTCCATTCTTTGATCATTCAGCCCCTTTTATTTTTAATGAACCCATTAATGTTAATTTATCATGCGAAACTCCTGATGCTATCATTCATTATACTACAGATGGTACTGAACCTAATGAAGATTCTCCGGTGGGAAGCTCGGTAGAAATCACAACAAGTACGCTCCTTAAAGCTAAAGCCTTTAAGCCAGATTGGGAACCTAGTATTCTGAAAGAGGGAACCTACATATTATCCTTGTCGAACCACACCATTGATGGTCAGGTAATTGATCAGAATCAGGAAGGAATGCCAGATATTAGCCTTGAATTAACTGGTTATAATGATCTTATTACCCAAACAGATGTAAATGGTTATTTCCAATTTGTCAATGTTCCCGCCGGTGGCACTTATTCAATATCTCCTTCTGATACTAATTTATGTTTTATTCCCGAAATTATAACCATTAGTGATCTGGCAGATGATACAACTATCAATTTTCAATTAAATAGCAAGCCTGATCTTCTCTGGGAAGGATTAGCTGGATATTTAAACGATGGTGTTGATCCGAATACTGGATTCATAAATTCAACTTTTAACTTCAGGATCAAATATATTGATACGGATGATCATGAGCCTCTTGAAGGCTATCCACGTCTGA
The DNA here is from genome assembly GCA_035342335.1 of Bacteroidales bacterium. NCBI lineage: Bacteria > Pseudomonadati > Bacteroidota > Bacteroidia > Bacteroidales > Bacteroidales bacterium. The sequence continues at coordinate 301,864 of DAOQWY010000001.1, read as the reverse complement.
TAATTAGAAAAGATAGTGCGTTCGTTGGAGGGAATCCGTTTGTAATGTTATCTGCCGATACAAATGATCCGTCAGCCGGTAGAATTTATTATAAGGAGATGGCGATTACAGAAGCTGGCAATTATACTTACTATTTTCAAGCGGTAGATGAGTTCAATGCCACAGCTGAAGGTATTGGTACTGTTGAAATTTCAGGACCAACTGTTATTATTGTTCCCAAGGAGATTTCCATTCTTGAACCAACCCAAAATGACTATTGGGCTCTGGAATGTCAGTATGAAATAAAGTGGAACGATAATTTTAATGATAGTGTCACTATTGATTTATATAAGGGAGGAATATTTAATAATAGAATTAAATATTCTGCCAATAGTGATGGAAATTACCTCTGGAATGTTCCTGATTATCAGGTTGCAGGGGATGATTATACCATAAAAATTTCTTGTTCATCCGATGAAGACGTATATGATTTTAGTGATGTATTTTCTATTGGTTGGCCTCCCCTTTCACCTTCTGATTTGATTGCAATACCAGAAAATAATCAAGTATCACTTGAATATCAAGGGCCAGATATCCCGATTAACAATGATGGATTACATTTTGAGTTTTTATTGAATAAATATACTTATCTACCTGGAGAAAACATTTACATCACAGTATACTTCAATAATAATACAGATCAGGATTTTGAGACAGAATTTAGCAGCTCTTGTATCTGGCCGACCTATATCATTCCGGATTATTATAACTCTGCTGATGAAGTTTTTTGTCTTCCAATTATAATTCCATATACTGTACACGCACATACCTCAATAGCTTGGGATTTCGTTCATACTCCCCAAGATTGTTACTTGCCACCTGGGATATACACAATTCAATGTAGCTGGGAGCCTGGCTTTTTCTCAACTAAATCATTTGTAGTAGCTGCAAATGAAGATGAATTATCCTATTCTTTAACTACTAATAAAATACACTACCTGCCAGGAGAACCAATCAATCTGAATCTTAATGTGACAAACCCAAGCGAACAAGACACAGTTTCATTCTTCCTATGCCCATATTATTCTATCTTAAATTATTACACACCGTCATTTATTCAATGCCCTAATTTAAATGAACTACCAGTACCTTCTGATTCTATAGTTAATCTTTGGAATTATACGCATACTTCCGAGGAATTCTTTCTTCCACCTGGACTTTACACACTAAGTGCAACAGAACCTCAAAGCTCTAAATTTATTACCGTCCAACATTTGACAGGATATAATATTTACAGAGATGGCATCAAGATTAACGACAATCCTGTTCTGAATACTCAATACCTGGATAATGAAGTAATAAATGGAACAACTTACACCTATTACGTAACTGCCCTATATGGCAATAAAGAGTCTCCCCCTTCAAATCAAATTACAATAACTCCATTGGCAAGTTATTTTCCCGGTGATGCTAACTGTGATGGGACGGTGAATGTACTTGATATTGTAACTATAATTAATTACATCATGGGGCAGATTCCTTCACCTTTCTGTTTTGAAGCAGCAGATGTCAATAATGATCAAGCTATCAACGTACTGGACATCGTTCAGACGATTAATATCATAATGTCTCCCTGAAATTTCGTAATTATTTTAACGGTATAATTTCCTGAAAAATTAGGACAGTGATTTTAGATTCCATTTACTAAAACCGACGGCCATTAAAACACAATAATATCAAGACGAGCAGTAGCCGGATGATCCAGTAACTGGATCTCTTCTATGTTCTGAAACAGACTGTTATTAAGTTGGAAAATGGTGATGCGTGTTCCAATAATATTAAATGAAGTTTTTACGGAGTAGAACACTTGCCTAATAACTTCAAAAATGACACTTTTCCTTAAATCCTGGCGCGTTCCTGGCGCACAATAAAAAACACCTACGCGTTTTATCGTGTAAGTGTTTGATTTTCAGGTCTCCCCGGTAGGATTCGAACCTACGACCCGATGATTAAGAGTCATCTGCTCTGCCAGCTGAGCTACGGAGAGAAAACGGGCGCAAAGATAAAAATAATAATTGAAAGGAGAGAGGAAAAAGGAGAAAGGAGAGAGGAGAAATAGATAACATTGATTGGCGGGAGCTTGATTTTAGGTAAAAGCAGCGCTAATCAGGGCAGATATGCTATATTTGTGAGAAGATATCATAGTATGGCCCATCGGAAGATAAAAGATAAATCGGCATTGCACGTCCAAAAGGGGATTGAACAACCCCCCCGGGTCAGTGATTCGGCGGTCAGCAAGTTCAAGGAAATCTCTCAAACCAAGCTGGATGTGGAGGACTATGTGGCAGGGATCCGGGCCAGGAACCGTGTCATACTGGGTAAGGCCATTACCCTGGTCGAAAGCTCGCTTCACAGCCACCAGCTCATGGCCCAGCAAGTCATCAACGGCTGCCTGCCATACACAGGTAAGTCGGTACGTGTTGGCATCACCGGCGTTCCGGGAGCCGGTAAAAGTACGTTCATCGAGGCGCTGGGCAAATACCTTACCGGACAGGGCCGCAAACTGGCCATCCTGGCCATCGATCCCAGCAGCCAGCGGTCAAAGGGCAGCATCCTTGGCGATAAGACCCGCATGGAACAGCTCTCGGTGGATCCCAACGCCTTCATCCGCCCTTCTCCCTCGGGAGGATCGCTGGGAGGTGTGGCACGCAAAACCCGCGAAACGATCATCCTGTGCGAAGCCGCAGGTTACGATACCATCTTCGTGGAAACCGTCGGCGTGGGCCAGTCGGAAACGGCAGTCCACTCGATGGCCGACTTCTTCCTGCTGCTGATGATCCCCGGTGCAGGCGACGAACTCCAGGGAATAAAACGGGGGATCATTGAAATGGCTGATGCCATCATCATCAATAAAGCCGACGGTGATAACCTGGCCCGTGCAAAACTGGCTGCCTCCGAATATAAAAATGCGCTCCACCTGTTCCCACCCTCCGGCTCCGGATGGGTGCCGCGCGTGGAATTGTGCTCTGCCCTGAACAATACGGGCATCAGCGCCGCCTGGGATATGATCACCGAATATGTAAAATTTACGAAAAACAGCGGCTTTTTTGAAAATAAACGCACCGATCAGCTGCGGTTGACATTGTACAACACCCTGACCGATCAGCTCAACGATGGCTTTTATAACAATGCGGCGGTAAAAGAAAAATTACAGGCGATCGAAGATCAGATCGTAAATTCCGGGATCAATGTCTATGACGCCGCTCAGCAACTGATCAGCCTTTATTTTCTGTCGGTCAGGGAGTGAGACGGTAGAACCTCTTCCGGAGATAATCATACAATTCACTGGTCCTCAGGTGAATGGTGCTCGGACCTGTGCGGATATAGAACCGTTCCTCTCCGTTGTGCTCCAGGTAAGCAGGAATATCGGCCGGACTCACATCGATGCGTAGAAGTTCTTTCTGATCAACGCTGTCGGGATAACAGCTGATGAAGCTCATATGGTTCATGCTGATGCGGTCGGTCACCAGTCTGGTCAGGTGCAGCATCATCCGGTCGTCACTGGGAAACTGATCGGCTTCCAAGCCGATGACGTTCGCTTGGTCATCTATTCCCACCAGCAGGGTCCCGCCTTCGGTGTTGAGAAACGCGGCAAGCGTTTTCAGCACGGCGTGCTCGATCTCCTTGTCAAATTTTCCCGTATGAAGGTTCATACGAAGCGTGGATTTGAATTCCAGCCGTTCCCCTTCGCCCTGCATCAGCAGGTAGCGCGTAGTGGTCATCAGCGTCGACCGCAGGTAACCCACGACCTTGGCAGCCAGGGAGCGCTGGAGTTTCATGGCTACCGCAGGGCTCACCTTCGAGGGATCATACAGATCGCTGCCGTGCAAAACAACAAGCTCCACGTCCGTCAGTGCCCTGGCTGAACCGGTACGGATGCTCTCATCAATGAAAGCCACCTCCCCGAACGATTCACCCGGGCCATAGGTCCTGATCTGCCGCCCCGACAACTCAATCGTTACCTCTCCTTTCAGGATGAAATACAGGCTACCGCCGGGATCGTTCTCATAATAGATAGGCTGCCCGGCCCTGTAAGCCGCCTCGTGAAGCAGCGAAATCAAAATCCCGATGTCCTCAGACGACAGATGCTTCAAAACATCCATCTTTTTCATTGAACCGGAAAGATCGTTTGACATCTTGCAACAGGGTTTTCGTAATTGACAGGAAAATCAAGATATGTCATGTCTGCTTCTCATTTGCATCATCGTCCCCTGTGGTGGTGTCGGTTTCATTCTTCCTTTTAAGAAGGGAGAAAGCAACACTGATCCCCAGGATCAGGACTATGATGATCAGGGAATGGATGGTCTCAAAGCCGATCTCTTCCAGGGGATGGTGCAACAGCATTTTCAGTCCGATGAAGACCAGCAGGAAGGCAAGGCCATGTTTCAAATAGCGGAAGCGGGTCATGAAGTTCATCAGAAGAAAGAAGAGTGACCGCAAACCCAGAATGGCAAAAATATTCGAGAAAAAAACAATAAAGGGATCCTTTGTCACGGCAAAAATGGCGGGAACGGAATCAACTGCAAAGATCACATCCGTGAATTCGATGACCAGAAGCACCAGGAAAAGAGGGGTCAGGTAGAACACACCACCCTTCCTGATAAAGAACCGGTCGCCGACCTGCCGCGGATAGACCAGAAAATAACGCGAGGTGAAACGGACGACGGGATGATGATGGGGATCGATCTTTTCTTCCTTATTACGGTTGAGGAACATAAAGATACCGGTGACCACCAGAAAACCCCCAAAGATGTAAAGGATCCAGGCAAATCGCGCGATGAGGGCAGCACTCACAAAGATGAAGACGAACCGCATGATGATCGCTCCGAGAATTCCCCAGAAAAGTACCTTTTTGTAGTACTTTTTGTTCACCCCGAACGAAAGGAATACCATCAGCATCACAAAGACATTGTCGACCGACAGGGAATATTCAATCAGGTAACCGGTGATGTACTCCAGACCCATGTTGCTCCGGTACTTTGCCAGTGCCAGGGCAATGGTCATATCGTCCGTGATCTTGACGGGATGCTTGTATTTGGCAATGTGGGCTTTCAGAGCCTCCAGGTCAGTGATGTTCCTCAAGCCATGAATCAGATCACCGTAAAAAATCAGAAAAAGATAGAACAGGATGGCCAGGCTCACCCAGACAATGGTCCAGGTGAGGGCTTCCCTGAAGCTGATGACATGGGAGTGCCTCCCGATGACCTTCAGGTCAAGGAAAAGAATGCCCAGGATGAAGACCAGGAACAGGATAAAAAAGATGCTTTCTGCCGAGGGATGCATGCCAAATTCGATTGCCCGCAAAATTAACGAAAAAGGAAACAATCCATGATCGAAAAAGTTTGGTCAATTCCAGTGTATGATAAGATTTCGTACCTTTGCGATCCTTTTACCCTACCCCTGCACGAGGTTGTGTCAAAAGTCATTTTACACCACAAAGTCGTGAAGTCGCTAAGAATAAGAATATTGATTATGAGGACTTTGCGTCTTTGCATCTTTGCGGTTTTCATTATAATAATCCCTTTTGACACAACCTCACGGGGGAGGGGTACATTAAATTCAATATTGAAACATCCCTCCGGGGGAGGGGTCATCATCAAACATTATGGAACCACAATTCAGCCTGAGCCCGAATCCGCTGGTACAGTATCTTGACAAACCAGCTGAAGAATTCACCAAAGCCGATATCATCCGGTACATTGAAGAAAATGACATCGAACTGATCAATTTCAGATATGCCGGTGGTGACGGTCGTTTAAAAGAACTGAATTTCGTTGTCACGAGCCTCGAACAGCTCGACCAGATTCTCTCAATGGGTGAACGGGTGGATGGAAGCAGCCTGTTCAAACATATCCAGGCAGGATCGAGTGACCTATATGTCATACCCCGCTACCGTACAGCCTTTCTGAATCCTTTTTCGGAGATCCCGAGCCTGGAAATCCTGTGCTCCTTCTTCGACAAATACGGGAATCCCTGGGCTGATGCACCCCAGCATATTCTTCACAAAGCACATCAGACCCTTCAGGAACGAACCGGCTTTAAGCTCGAATCGCTGGGTGAGCTGGAATATTATGTGATCAGCGCGCAGGATGACCTGTTCGAAGCGGGTGATCAGAGGGGATATCACGAAGCAGAGCCCTTTTCCAAATTCAGTGATTTCAGGAAAGAAGCTATGCTGGCCATAGCCCAGTCGGGCGGGATCATGAAATACGGACACTCGGAAGTGGGGAATTTCACCATGGACGGCCTGATCTATGAACAGAATGAGATCGAGTTCAATCCGGTGCCGGTGGAAGATGCCGCCGATCAGATGGTGGTGGCCAAATGGATCCTGCGAACCCTGGCGCAAAAATACGGGTATACCGTCACCTTCGCCCCGAAGATCACCATCGGGAAAGCTGGCAGCGGACTCCATATCCACAACCGGCTCATGAAAGGAACCGGGAACGTGCTGGTCAAGGACGGACACCTGAGCGATATCGCCAAACGATTCATCGCGGGTATGCTTGACCTTTCCCCATCCCTGACTGCCTTCGGAAATACCAACCCCACGAGTTATTTCCGGCTTGTCCCCCACCAGGAAGCGCCGACCAACATTTGCTGGGGCGACCGGAACCGCTCGGTGCTGGTCAGGGTGCCGCTGGGGTGGCGCAACAATGTGAACATGGCCCGGATTGCCAATCCCCTGGAAAAAGATGAAGAGGTGAATTTTTCAGAAAAGCAGACCGTGGAATTCCGCTGCCCCGACGGATCCGCCGACATCTACCTGTTGATGGCCGGCCTTGCCGTGGCAGCAAGGCACGGACTTGAAATGCCCTCTGCCCTCGAGATGGCAGCAAAGACCTATGTGGATGTGGATATTTTCAAAACAGAAAACCATCACAGGGCCAAAGAACTGGAGCAGTTACCAGCATCCTGCTGGGATTCAGCCCAAGCCCTGGCCAGGCAGCGAACCATCTATGAACAGTACGGGGTGTTTTCCCCTACCCTGATCGACCGGGTGATGCTTCAGCTGAAAAGCTATGAAGACGAAAACATCAGGGAACAACTCTCCACCCACCAGGAAGATCTGATCAAACTGGTCGACCGGTTCTTCCACTGCGGATGATGAACTAAGTCTTTAGTTCATTGATTCAAAAAAAAGAGATCAAAAAGAACATTCAGGAATCATTCAGGATCGTCATCCTTTTGGGTGTCCTTATTGATATCCGCGTCTGTATCCTTTTTCTGGTCCTTATCCGATAGTCTGAACTGGATGGGCAGGGTCATCTGGACCTTGACGGGTACTCCCTCATTTTTACCGGGATCCCAGTCGGGCATCGCCATGATTACGCGAAGGGCTTCCTCATCACATCCGCTGCCTATCCCTTTCATGATTTTACCATTGGTTACCTTGCCTTTTTCATTGATCAGGAAGGAAATGTAAACGGTGCCCTGGATCCCCTGTTTTTTTGCCCCTGCGGGATAGGTGATATTCCCGGAGATATATTGAACCAGGGCATCCTGGCCTCCTTTAAATGCCGGGGGCTCATCAACCTTCGTGAAAACCGAGTCATCCTGCGTCAACGGAACGGAACCCGCTGGCCGAACAATGTCAGGACCCATAGAAGAAGCCTGAGATGCCAGCCAGCCAGCCATGGCACCCTCCGGTTGTTCCCAGCCCAGGGCCTGATCCAGGTAACCCCCTGATACATCGGAAAAAACAAGAAATAAAAAAGCCATGACCGGAAGGATGGCTACGATCTTCCACCGGGTGTGCGGAAGTGATTTCGACCTGTTCATCATGATAAACCTCCTTTTTAAAAGTGAATGATTAAAATGGTTCGTCACAGAGCCGGCAATAAAGCCGGTTCCAATTTGCAGCAAAACGTACTGGTAAGCCTGCTTATCGTCCGACTGCCTGATCACCGCTTCATCGGCGATGTATTCATGGATATGTTTCATGGATTTCCGGTACAACCAGATGAAAGGATTGAACCACTGAAGGATGGTCAGTATTTCAATCAGGAGAAGGTCAACGGAGTGCCATTGGCTGACATGTATCTTCTCGTGCATCAGCATCTCCGATGCCTCCTTTGAACGATAATGTTCCCGGGTAATGAAGACGTACCTGAAAAAGGAGAAAGGTGACCCGCTGCCTTCAGGCAGAAAAACGATCTTCATTCCATCGTGCCGGGCATACCCCTCCGACCGTATGATCAGCAATAGCCTGGCAATCCGGATCAAAAAGCCCGTAAGGGCAACGATAGCACCTGCTGAATACAGGACCATCAGGAATTTAAATGTCCCGCGATCATCGGGCAATGCATGTTCCGCCCATCGGGAGCCGACCGAAATCGTATCCACTATATAACTGTAACTTTCAGGCATACCCGCCAGGTCAAGGTTCAGGCTGAGCAGCGGAATGAAAAGGGATAGCAGGGCCGTGAGCAGCAGGTAAAAACGGTTCATGGCAAAATGGGTGTCCTTTTTCAGGAAGATGCTGTATACCGCATAAAATGACCCCATGCACAGCGATGCATTCACCATCAGATATAACCAGCTAGTGCTCATCACGTTTGCTTTTCTCGTTGATTCTATGTTCCAGTAACGATTTTATCTCCTCCAGTTCCGACATGCTCAACTGCTCTTCCCTGGCAAAGAAGGAAGCGAGGGAAGCGTATGAACTGCTGAAATAATCCCTGACAAACCCTTTCAAAAACCTCTGCATATATTCTTTCTGCGTGATCAGGGGATAATACTCATGCGACTTTCCAAAAACCCTGTGCCCTACGATCTTCTTCTTCTCCAGTATCCGCACAATAGTCGAAACCGTATTATAAGCCGGGCGAGGTTCCTCCATTTCATTTAGGATATCTTTGACATACCCTTTCCGTATCCTCCAGAGAATGCGCATGATCTGTTCTTCTGCCCTTGTCAGTTCTTTCATGAAAAGAAACGTTTTTAGCTTCTTTATATAAACTAATAATTTAGTTAATTCGTATGTAAAACTACAACTAAAATCTTAGTTATGCAACTTTTTTCCTCAAAAAATTTATCGCCTTACTAAATTAAAGGTTAATTTATTCAGCTTCATCATATTATGGTTTAGTTTTTAGAATCTGCCTGGATTTTTGTTTTTTGGATTTATAATTTTTTAAAAAAACAGGGTAACATTTTCATCTTTTCCGGATTAACCATTGACAACCCCTACCAAAGTGGTAAAGGGTGCCAGGGTGGAAACCGAAAAACCCCGAACAGAGTAGGTGTGATTTAATTGAATGGAGAGGGGATGAACTATGAAAAGATTGATCATTACATTTATGGGATTGTTCTTTTTGACAGGACCTTTGTTTGCCAGTTACAATGCTCTGGCGCCAGGCGATCCGTCGGGCAGCATGGGCAAAAAGGTCAAGATCACTTTCTGGATCGAATTTGGGAGAAAATCCCGGAATTGTGAAGGATTTGGCATCTGTGACTGGGGATTGACAATGACCTTGGATGAGGCAGTGCAAAAGATGACGGTAACAAAAACAGGCGGAGAGGGTTATTTTGATGATGATGGCAGATTCGTGATGGAGTTTTTTAGAAAGTACATGCTGGAGGAAACTGCCACTACCTATTTCAGAAATGAATTCATCGTCGGGGAGAACGCCAGCATCCCACAGGAGATCCTTCGTAAGCTGGATCATCCAGGTGACTATGTCATCAAAGCGGGAACCTATTCTGTAAGGCAAACCGCTGAGAGTATCGTCGTAACATTCTAATCCTATGATGATTCCTTGCAGCTGCCCGTTTCAGAATCAGGAAATCCCTGAAAAAACGGGCAGCTGTTTAACCTAAATCCTGCTGATATGAAAAAAATTTTAATTCTGTTTGCTGGTATCCTGCTGGTCATTAGCGTATCCTGTACACGCACATTGATGTTCTTTTCGGGAGGGCACATGCCCCGGTATGAAACCCCTGAGAGCATAACATCCTATGCGCTGAAAGCCGGTCTCAGAACCGATAATATTTACGTCTTCAGAGATACATCCGCATTTAAGGCCGCCATCCAGTCTATCGGCAAACTTCCTGACATTGATTTCTATGACCGTCACGGTTTTAAAATGAAGGTCAAAAATCCGGACGACTGTCATAAAACGGTTGACAAGATCATTGACTCCCTGAGCCTTCAACAACCGTACCCGCTGGATTCCACGAGCCGGTTATCGGATCTGACCTCGGAGCTATGCAATTTGGACGGCAGCCCGTGGAATATGGATCAATCCATCGCTGCCGATTTCACCGTGGCCATCTACTGGGCCACCTTTACTGGAAACACGAATAAAAAGAGCCCCCGGGTGTGGGAGGAGAAGCTATATGAGAAAGGGAAAACACTGGGGATAAGGATTCTCAAAGTAAACTTCGATTTCCAGGAATTCTGGGAATCAGACTGATCGTTCTGGTAATCCTGGGCAGCCACCTTCCGTCCTCCGGACTGTTGTGCCAGGTCGTACAGAAAGATTCCACCTGGAAAAAGCAGCAGGCCTGGAAAAAGGAGTGGCTGCTGAAATCGCTTCAGATCTCCGGCTCCAGCTCGGATCTCAACTGCCGGCTTTCATTCCTCACGCTTTCACAGCTTCCAGGCAAAAAAAATCATTTCCTGAACAGGATAACCGGCGATGAAGAACTTGAATATACCTACTTCTGGTCGAGAAAGGGATTTACGGTCACCCTGAAAATGATCAGCGAATTCGGATGCATTTATTTTCCGGACAGCCTCTTTTACAAACAAAAAGATATCCAGACCTTTCGGTATGATCTGTCATCAAGGGTTAAGAAAAACTGGCAAATCAGCCTGAATGCTTCTGCCAAAACTCCGGTCTATCCCATGGTTGCCTTCAGCCTCAAGGATTCTGCCAACCAGGTCACGCTTTTTACAGGCTCATTGCTGACACCCTTGAAAATGATCATCAGCGCGGGGATCAAGCTGACCATCCGGGAACTGGGCAGTGTTTACGCTGGCCTCAGCAGCCTAAAGGTGGTCTATGTCCTTGATCAACAAATCTTTACCATGCTGGGGGTGACCAGTTACAATGGGGTTGAACAGGGCAACAGATGGTATTATGAGTATGGATTGAGTTCCTCCTTCGACCTGGAGAAAAAGCTGACCCCGTATCTCCACTGGCAATGCCATCTTGAGGGTTTCCTGGCCAGGAACGAATCCCTTGACCTGTTGCTTAAAAACCTGTTTTCGATAAAAGCTGGCAAATCAATGAATGCAAACCTTCAGTCACGGATTGTGTATGACCGGGGCATGACTCCGGAGTTTCAGCTGGAAAACCAACTGAGCGTAGGATTTGTGATCCGGCTTTCCAGGTAGGCAGTCTACTCGTATTTTATCGCATCGACCGGATTTGAAACCGCGGCCCTGTAGGAATGAAAGCTGATGGTAATCAGGCCTATGGCGAAAGCAATGATACCTGCGATCAGAAAGGATGTCCATCTCATCCTGTCATGATAGATAAAGGTGGAATTGATCCAGGCGTCGAGTTGCCACCATGCAAACGGGATGGCCAGTACAAAAGCGATCAGGATCAGCCCTGAAAACTCCCTGATCTGAAGATTCAGGATCTGGCCGACAGAGGCTCCGTGCACCTTTCGCAGTCCAATCTCTTTCGTCCGCTGTTCGGCCATATAGGACGACAACCCGAGCAATCCCAGCAAGGCAACGAAAATGGTCAGGTAAGTAGCAATCCGAAACAACTTACCCAGTTTTTCCTCAGCAGTGTACATTTCATCCATGGTCTGGTCGAGGAAGGTATAATCAAACGGACGTCCGGCCCCGAACTCGTGCCATTTGGACTCAATAAAATCAAGCGTCTGACGGGTACGATCCCCGTTGATCTTCATGGTAAGATAATATCTTGGCTGATCCCTGAGCATCATCATCAGGGGTTCGACCTTGTTATGGAGCGACCGGAAGTGAAAGTCTTTCACAACACCTATTACCTTCAGTGACCTTCCCACGCTGTCAATAATTTTACCGGTGCTGTCGATATCAAATCCCCAGTGAATTTTCTTGCCCAGTGGATTGTCCCCCCATCCCATTTCCCTCACGCAGGTTTCATTGACCAGCATGGCCTCTTCCAGGTCGGTTCCGGATTCTTTGCTGAAGTTCCTTCCCTGCGCCAGTTCCATTCCATAAACATCCAGGTAACCTTCGTCAACCTGGGCAATGTTGATGGTATGTTCCACCATCCTGTCTTCTTTTTCCACCAGGACCACCTGGATCCACTGGATCCTTCCGGGTGTCCCTGTCGCATTGGTCACACCCAGGATATCGGGGGATGAAAGCAATTCCTCCCTGAGTGTATTGACCTTGTTCCTGAAGGCAGTATCCTGCATTTCTACAACCAACAGGTTATCCTTCTTAAAGCCCAGGTCTTTGTTCCGGACATACTTCAGCTGACCGGAAATGACGATGGAAGAAATGATCATCAGGGTCGCGATGAAGAATTGAAATACTACCAGGCCTTTCCGAAGCCTTCCCCTCTTTCGTCCCGAAGAGGTGACGGCACCTTTCAGGGCATTGACCGGCTGGAACGACGAGAGATAGAACGCAGGATAGCTGCCTGCCAGAATGCCTGTCAACAGGGCAATGCCGAGAAGAATGAGCAGGAGCTGCGGCTGCCTGAAGATATTGAAGCTGATCTGCTTTTCGGAAATCTGGTTGAAATCAGGTAAAAGAACGATCACGATCAAAACAGCGATGATCAGGGCAATAAAAGTCAACAGCAACGACTCGCCAAGAAAGTGACTGATGAGTTGTTGTTTGCCGGCGCCCACCACTTTGCGCATACCCACCTCCCTGGCCCTTTTCACCGACCTGGCTGTGGCCATGTTCATGTAATTGATGGAAGCGATCAGGATCATAAAAATCGCGACCACCGAAAAAATGTAGAGATAAGACCTGTTACCGGTCGGGAGGTCCGCATCCAATCCATTGGCAAAGTGAGTCTTCACCAGAGGGGTCGACAGGAAGGTACAACTTGCGTTGATCTGATCGCCGATCGGCCGCATGTATTTATCGTAAAAGGGACCAAACTTATCGTGGATGCTTTGAATACTGGCATTTTCATTCAGGAGCACATAAGTATATACGCCTATGTTCCAGAAATTCACAGGTTCCATGCTGTTGAACCGCTCAGCCCCGATCTCCTTTGCAATGGTTGCTGCTGAGATCAGGGCATCGTACCGAAGGTGTGAATTGAAAGGAAGATCCCGGATCACACCGGTTACTTTGTACGAACGACCGGACCCTGACGTCATAAACTCACCGATGGGATTGGCATCCCCGAAGTACTTCCTGGCAGTTTTTTCGGTCAGAACGATGGTTTGTGGCTCTGTTAGAGCCTTATAGGGACTTCCCTGGATAAATTCAATGGTAAAAACATCAAAAACAGTGGAATCCGTGAAGTAGAAATTGCTCTCGTAGTATTCCTTTTCCTTGTATCTCATCAGGGTATTGCCATCACTGGTAAACCGTACGAAAGTTTCCACTTCCGGAAACTCCAGTTTGAAGGCGGGTCCCATCGGTACCGGCACGATCGCAAAGCGGTCATTCTTGCCGGAGATCGTAAAGTCGGATTCAAGTCTGTAGATCAATTTATGCTTTTTGTTATGCTTGTCATAGGTTGACTCGTCCCTGACATACAGGTAGATGATGATAAATGCAGCCAGCCCGACTGACAATCCCAGGATGTTCAGGAGGGCGTGGAATTTATCCCTTTTGATGGAACGAAACGTGGTTTTAACAAAATTCCAGAGCATGAACTGATATTTTAGGAAGATCGTACTGAATAAAGAACCTGTTGCATTTTTATGTTACCGGATATTCTCCGTGATAAGCTGTCCATCAAAAAGCCTTATGATGCGCTGGCTGTATTCTGAATCGCGCTGTGAGTGTGTGACGATGATGACGGTTGTACCGTTTTTATTGAGTCCGTCGATCAGGTTCATCACTTCTTCCCCGTGCGAGGAGTCGAGGTTCCCGGTAGGTTCATCGGCCAGGATAAGTTTAGGATTGGCCACCACGGCCCTTGCCACAGCCACCCGCTGCTGCTGTCCCCCGGAAAGCTGCTGGGGAAAATGCTTCCTGCGATGGGTGATCTGCATCTTTTCAAGCACTTCCTCTACCCTCGCCTTTCGCTCCCTGGCATTGTAATTCAAGTATATCAAAGGTAATTCTACGTTCTCAAAGACCGTGAGCTCATCGATCAGGTTGAAGTTCTGGAAGATGAAACCAATATTTTCTTTCCTTAACTTGGCTCGTTGACGTTCCGTAAAATCTGCGACTTCCTGACCGGAAAAATAGTATCTCCCTTCCGTGAGATTATCAAGCAGGCCAAGAATGTTCAGCAGGGTGGATTTCCCGCAGCCCGACGGTCCCATGATGGCCACAAACTCACCCGTTTGAATTTCCAGACTGACGTTGCTCAATGCGATGGTCTCCACTTCATCGGTACGGAAGATCTTGGTCAGATTTTCAGTTTTAATCATTTTTTAAAGGATTTAATATGTGACGTTTTCATGGTAAAATGGTTACAAGCCTGACGGATCATTCATATTTCAACGTTTTCACCGGCTTTGTCCTGTACGTTGACAATGCTTTATAAACGCTCACCAGCGTGGCGATGAACAGGGCGAAAAGTCCTGCCAGAATAAAAACTTTCCAGTCCGGACGGATCTGCACTGTAAAATCATTCAGCCAGTTCCTTACAAGCAGATAAGTCAGGGGAAATGCGATCACCACTGAAACCAGGACCAGATAATTCAATTCACGGCTGAGCAATTGCACGATATGATAACGTGATGCACCCATGACCCGTCGTATGCCAATCTCTCGGGTCCTCTGATCAGCCACATAGGAGGCCATCCCATACAATCCCAGGATGGAAATGAAGATGACCAGCAGTGTGAAAATGGCAGACAGCTTGCTCACGATCAGCTCATCACGGTACAGGTTTTCAAGTTCATTTTCCAGGATGAGGAATCCGAACGGCCTGTCAGGTACAAATTCGTTCCATGCCTTTTCGGTGTGATTGATTGCTTCTGTTAACTTTCCCGGCTGGGAACGGACAACAATGTATTTCCGGTAATCAGGAATTCCATAAGCCATCTTGTCCAAACTCAGTACTAGGGGAGTGATCCCGGAATGCAGCGAAGATGCCTGAAAGTCCCTGAAGACGCCGATCACTTTTTCACGTCCCATATAGGTGCGGAATTTTTTTCCAAGCGCATCCTCATTGGATCCCCAGTTCAGGTATTTCACCATGGCCTCATTGATCATGATCCCTTCTTCCGCATCGGCAGGACTTCCCTCTGAGTAGGCACGTCCTGCCACCACCTGTATGTCAAAGGTTTCAATGAAATCCTCATCGATGATCAGGGCCGGATAGAACTGCCATTGATCCGGCGGGAAACCCTCCGGACGAAATTCATGGGTATTGTAATCAGTACCAATGATATAATCCGAACTGGTCACTGAAAATATATCAGGAGAGGAAAGCAGCCTGACTTTGAATTCATCATACTGCTGGTTGATGGGATTGAACACCACCGGCAGGTAAGCAATGTCTTTCTTCCTGAAACCAAGGTCAGATCCATTCAGGAGATCCAGCTGCCGGTACATGAAGATCGTCCAGATGATCAGTGTGATGGAAATGGTAAACTGCAGGATGATGAGTATTTTCCGGGCACTCACCCCAGCGTGGCCCCGTTCAGGATCACCCCGGAGCACCCTGGCCGGCTGAAACGATGAAAAGTACATGGCAGGGTAGATACCCGCGATGAAACCCGTCAAGACCGTCATCAGCAATAACAGTGAAAGCTTTTTCGGATCGAGAAAATAGTCGCTGGTCACATTTTTTCCGGTAAAATCATTGAAACCGGGCAGCAGAAATTCCACCATGGCCAATGCAATGATCAATCCGATGATACTGATCACGACTGATTCAGTAATAAATTGAAATACAAGTTGTTTTCTGTAAGAGCCCAACACCTTCCTGATGCCGATTTCCCTTGAACGTTTGGCGGCCATCGCAGTGGATAAGTTGACGTAATTGATGAAAGCGATGATCAGCAAAAATCCGGCGATCGCTCCCAGGATCCGGATGGAGATGATGTTGCCGTTGGACTCGATCTCATAATCCAGGTCCGACTTCAGGTGGATATCCGTCAGGGGCTGCAGGTACAGTGAAATGTGCGCCTTTTCCGCGTCATAGAAGTACTTGTTCACAAACTGCGGCAACAACGTCATAAACTCATCCTTATCCGTGTTTTCCTTCAGCAAAATGTAGGTCCAGAACGGATTCCATACCCACGTCTGAGGTTCTTTTCCTTCGTAAAACACAGTGGGCATCGAGATCAGCATATCATAGGTGAAATGGGACTGCGGAATGGGATCGCCAATGATCCCTTTCACGCTAATGGAGAACATGTTTTCAACTTTCAGCGATTTTCCCATGGGATCTTCTGATCCAAAATACCGTTTTGCCGTGGATTCGGTGATCACCACCGAACCAGGGGCGCTCAGGGCGGTTGCAGGATCACCCTGAACGAAGGGAATGTCGAAGACCTGAAACACGGTTGAATCAGCGAAAAAATATTTGTTTTCCCTGAATTGCTTGTCGCCGTATGCCATGAAATAGGGAGACAGCCAGTTATTGAAAAGCCTGACCACGGTTTCGATCCTGTCGGGATATTCAGCCAGAAGGTGAAAGGCCAGGGGGGCAGGCGAACTGGACGACTCTTCACCGATTCCCTGAAAATCATACTTGTTGATGACGCGGTAGATTCTCTCGGCATTCTTATGGTGTTTGTCGTAGGACGTCTCATCGATGATGTACAGCGAAATCAGAATGAAACTGGTCAGTCCGATGGCCAGGCCAAGGATATTGACTACCGTATACAGCCTGCGTTTGGCCATATTTCTGAACGCTGTTATGAGATAGTACCTGAACATCGGCACCGGATCGTATTTTTTATTTGAAAACAAGTTTTTCTTTATCACCGAAAGGTTCGTAGGAGGATACGATCACCTTTTCACCTTCCTTCAGCCCTTCAAGAACCTCATAAAAATACGTATTCTGGCTTCCCAGCCTGATGGGACGCCTGATGGCAAAATCACCGGAGGGGTCCACAACATAGATCCAGTTCCCACCCGTGGTCTGAAAGAATCCGCCCCGTTTAATGATGAAGGCCTCCGTGGGGCGACTGAATTCCAGCCGCAGCTGAATGGTCTGTCCCCTTTTGATGTTTTCAGGGTACTCGCCTGTAAATAACAAATCCACCGGAAAAGAGCCACCTGAAACACCGGTATAAATTTTATGCACGGCCAGCTGATATGTTTTGCCACTGAAATCCATCTCTGCTTCCTGCCCGGTGTATACTCTCGAAACGTATCGTTCATCAATGTTCGCCTGCAGTTTGAATCCGTCCTGAAGGTCAATCTGTCCGAGGTGTTCTCCCTGGGATTTGGTCTGACCGATCTCAACATTAAACGAAGAAAGTTTCCCGTCAACCGGTGCCTTTATGTATAGAAGTTCCAGGTTCTTATGCAGCAGGCCCATGTTGTCGTACATACGCCGGATCGACTGCTGGATCTGCTTTTCCTGGTCCACACTCGCCAGTGAGTCAAGGCGTTGCAACCTGAGGGAGATCAGTAACTGCTTCAGCGTGAAATCATAATTCCTTTGGGCATCTTCGTACTCCTTGGTGGAGATCAGGCTGTCGGAATAAAGGACTTCCGTCCGTTTGAAATCTTTGGTAGTCTGGTCGATTCGATACTGCAAATCGACGATCTCCTGTTGCCGGAAGATCTTGTTTCGTTCCAGGTCGATCTTGGAATTCTGGAGATTATTAATGGCTTCCACAATCCGGGTCTCAGTTTCCATGAAACTCAACTCCATGTTCGGATTGGACAGCTTGAGAATGGGATCTCCTTTTTTCAGCAACGCCCCGTCTTCCACGAAGACCTCCTCCACAACGCCACCCTGGACAGCATCAATGTAAACGGTGCTTTTGGGATAGACGATTCCGTCGACCGGAATGAATTCCTGAAACTTATCCCGCAGTACTGAAACGATGGATAGCTGACCGGGATCAACGTACATTCTGGAACGGGTATCCCGTATAAAAACAAGGTGGATGATCAGGTAAGCAAATGCCACACCTGCAAGGATTATAATGATCCTTGCAGGTGTCCACTTTTTTTTCTGTAAAGGTCTGTCCATCCGTAATTTCTTTTCAGATTATTCGTCAAATAGCGTGGAATTTTAACGAAATCTGTGCCATATGTCATAATAAACTGATTTTCTTTAACATAACAGCACTTAGGTATCATAGTGTACTTTTTGTTGTTCAATATCGTTCATTCGTTGTACATTTACGTACAATTTAGCTGCAAGCTGCAAGCTACAAGCTGCAGGCTTGAAGCTACAAACTAGTACCTTGTAACTTGCAGCTTGTAACAAAAGACAACCCCTCCCAACGAACAGAACCATGGATAAACTCGATGCAAGGATTCTCATTGTGGATGACGATGAGGATGTTTTACTGGCTGCAAAACTTTTTCTGAAGCAGCATTTCAACATTGTTCACACCGAAAAAAATCCGGAAAATCTGCCGGTGCTTCTGAAGAACGAAAGCTACGATGTGATCCTTCTGGATATGAATTTTTCGAGGGATGCCACCAGTGGCAAAGAAGGATTTTACTGGTTAAGCAAGATCATTGAGATCGATCCGATGGCGGTGGTCATTTTTATCACCGGATATGGTGATATTGAGCTTGCAGTTCAGGGGATCAAGGAAGGAGCGACCAATTTCATTCTCAAGCCGTGGGACAATAAAAAGCTGCTTGCCACCATCACGGCCAATCTGCAGGTCAGGCAATCCAAACAGGAGCTGGAAGATCTGCGGTCGCGCCAGAAAGTGCTCATTGCCAACCAGGACCAGGGATTTGGAACATTGATTGGCCAGTCGCCTTCCATGGAGAAAATGATGGCTGCCGTTGAAAAAGTTGCCCGAACAGATGCCAATGTTTTGCTGCTGGGTGAGAATGGAACGGGAAAGGAGCTGATAGCCCGTGCCATACACCGTGCCTCGGTGAGAAAAGATGAAGTGTTCATCAGTGTTGATCTGGGAGCGATCAGTGAAACGTTGTTTGAAAGCGAGCTGTTTGGATTTAAAAAAGGGGCGTTCACCGATGCCCGGGAAGACAGGGCCGGCCGGTTTGAAGCAGCAAACAAGGGTACCATCTTCCTCGATGAGATCGGTAACCTGTCGTTTGGCCTCCAATCAAAGCTCCTGAGTGTCATTCAGAACCGGAATGTCACCAGGATAGGCACCAATAAAGAAATCCCCATCGATGTCAGGCTACTGTGTGCCACCAACATGCCCCTTTACCAGATGGTCAATGAAGGTAAATTCAGGCAGGATTTACTTTACCGGATCAATACGGTCGAGATCATGATCCCTCCTTTACGTGAACGTGTCGAAGACATACCGTTGCTGGTGGATCACTTCCTGGAAATTTACTGCAAAAAGTACAAGATCCCTTTAAAGAAGCTGAATCCCGCGACACTAAAACGGCTGGAAAAGCATTTCTGGCCTGGTAACATCCGGGAGCTGCAGCATGCCGTTGAGCGGGCGGTCATCATGAGCGAATCCGGTACGCTCCAGCCGCAGGATTTCTTCATGTCGCAAGTGGATGATCCGGACGGTCAGGATACGATCATACCTTCCACCAATCTTGAAGAAACTGAAAAAATGCTGATCAGGAAGGTCGTCGACAAACACGGGGGCAATATCAGTAAAGCAGCCAAGGAGCTTGGACTGACAAGGGCTTCCCTTTATCGTAGAATCGAAAAACATGGTCTATAGAAATTTCCGCTTCCTGGTCATCCTCCGGGTGGCGTTATTGGTGGTTACCATAACCGTTCTGGCATTTTTACTCCAGGAAGCCCGGCATTTAATCACCTCCATTATCCTGTGCGGCGTGGTCCTGTTCCAGATCGCCGACCTGATCCGGTTTGTTGAACGAACAAACATTAAACTCACCCACTTTCTGGAAAGCATCCGCCATGCCGATTTCAGCACTTCATTCTCCGATCCGGGGATGGGAAAAAGTTTCCAGCAGCTGAACCAGGCGCTGAACGAGGTCATTAACAACTTTAAAAACACGCGGACTGAGAAGGAAGAACAATACCAGTACCTTCAAACCCTGCTGCAGCACGTCAGCATCGGTGTGATAGCATTTCGCAGGGACGGCAAGGTTGATATGATCAACAATGCATTGAAACGCCTGCTTGGGATCAATGATCTCAAACATCTTTCCGAGCTGAAGAAAGTGAAAGAAGACCTTCCGGAACACCTTCAATCCATGAAGTCGGATGATAAAACCCTGGTCAAGCTGTTCATCCATGACGAATTCCTTCAGGTATCCGTTTATGCAACGGAATTCCGTATGAGGGGGGAGGACTTCAAGCTGGTTTCCCTGCAAAACATCAGCTCGGAGCTCGAAGAAAAGGAGATTGAATCGTGGCAGCGCATGATCCGGGTGCTGACCCACGAGATCATGAACTCGATCACACCCATCTCTTCCCTGGCCGTCACGGTGAATGAGATGCTGTTTGACCTCACCGGCGATAAACCGGATCTGAAGCCGCTCGACCCTGAAGGCATCGGCGAGGTCATCTCTGCCCTGAAGACCATCGAGGGCCGAAGCCAGGGGCTGCTCAATTTTGTCGAGATCTACCGCAACCTGACCCGCGTACCCAAGCCCAACTTCAGGTATTTTCCAGTCAGAGAGCTCTTCGACAGGAACCTGCTGTTGCTCAAACCCAAACTTGACCAGCTCAACATACGCTGTTCATGTGTGGTCACTCCGGAAAACCTGATGCTGACGGCCGATCCCGATCTGGTGGACCAGGTGATCATCAATCTGGTACTGAATGCCATTGACGCCGTGAAAAACAAGGAGAACCCCCAGATTACAGCCCGTGCCCTGACCAGCAGCAGCGGAAGGGTGATCATTGAACTGATCGATAATGGTTATGGCATCAAGCCGGATATCATTGACAAGATCTTCATGCCATTCTTCACATCCAAAAGAGACGGGTCAGGGATCGGGCTAAGCCTGTCGCGGCAGATCATGCGTCTGCACAAAGGGATGATCTCGGTGAAGTCGCTGCCGGGAGAAGGAACGACATTTACACTGACGTTTTGATGAAGGATGAAAAATGAAAAGTATCAGATGAAGAATATTTTTCACCAGAGATCTTTCATTCTTCATCCTTTATTTTTAATTATTACAAACATGATGAACAAAATCATTTATCTTTTAATCTTTTTCGCTGTACTTTCTGCACCTGGCTGCAGGAAAAAGCAAAAGCCTGCCCCTCCGCCGCCACCTGCGATGGAGGAAAAGGTTGTTGTACCGGAATTCAATGCTGACTCGGCCTATCATTTTGTTAAAAAGCAAGTGGATTTTGGCCCCAGGGTTCCCAACACGGAGGCGCACCGGAAGTGTGCCCGGTACCTGGCAGATCATCTGCGCCGGTTTACGCCGCATGTCATCGAGCAACAGGGAAAAGTGCGGGCTTATGACGGCACCATATTGAATTTCAATAACATCATCGGGTCGTTCAACCCCGATGTGAAAGCGAGGGTGCTGCTCTGTGCCCACTGGGATTCCCGTCCCTATGCTGATCATGATCCCGATCCCTCGCTGCGGAGGAAACCCATCGACGGGGCCAATGACGGCGCCAGCGGTGTGGGGGTGTTGATGGAAATAGCCCGGATGGTGAGCAAACAATCACCGCGCGTGGGGATCGACATCATCTTCTTTGATGTGGAAGACTACGGCCCGCCGGAGGATAGCCAGATCCAGAGTGGTAATGATTTCTGGGGAATGGGATCGCAATACTGGTCAAAGAATCCCCACATCCCTGGATATATGGCCCGGTTCGGAATCTTGCTGGACATGGTCGGAGCCCCTGATGCACGTTTCCCAATGGAAGTTTTCTCCAATTATTATGCACCGGATATTCTGCGCAAGGTCTGGAGCAAAGCGCACCAGATCGGTTACACGGATTATTTTCCGATGGAGGAAGGGAGCATGATCAATGATGACCACTACTACATCAATACCATCCGGCGCATACCGACCATTGATATCATCCACCTCGATCCGGGTTCTGCGAACGGAAGCTTTTTTGATTACTGGCACACCACCGGCGACACCTTTGATAAGATCGATCCCTTCACATTAAAGGTTGTCGGGCGAACCGTGGCGGAGGTGATCTATGCGGAGAATTAGACAAATTCCAAATTCCAAACCTGCTTCCCGCTTCCTGCATCTCAGGTCTGAAGACCTGGGAATCCGAAGACCTGCAGACCGTCAGAGCAACTCACTCGCCAGGTTTGCCAGCTCCGAACGTTCACCCTTTTCGAGGCGAATATGCGCATAGATCGGATGATTCTTGATCTTGTCGATCAGATAGGAAAGTCCGTTGCTTTGCGAATCAAGA
Organism: Bacteroidales bacterium; assembly: GCA_035342335.1. NCBI lineage: Bacteria > Pseudomonadati > Bacteroidota > Bacteroidia > Bacteroidales > Bacteroidales bacterium. Next base: position 279,272 of record DAOQWY010000001.1, on the reverse strand, counting down.
TAGGGCGTATCGATCTGGTAAATATCCCCTGTAAAGACGATTTTGGTATTTTCACCTGCGCGGGTGATGATGGTCTTCACCTCGTGCGGGGTGAGGTTCTGGGCCTCATCCACGATGAAATAGACGTTCGATATGCTCCGCCCGCGGATATAGGCCAGGGGCGTGATCACCAGTTTTTCATTCTGAATGCAGTCGGTGATCGTTTTGAATTCCTTGTCCTTTTCACTGTACTGGTTCTGGATGAACTTCAGGTTATCGAACAGCGGCTCCATATAGGGATTCAGTTTCGATTTGATGTCGCCCGGAAGATAACCGATGTCCTTGTTGCTCAGAGGGACGATGGGCCGTGACAGAAAGACCTGCTTGAAGTTCCTCCTTTGTTCCAGTGCTCCGGCCAGGGCCAGCAACGTTTTGCCCGTACCGGCCACTCCCTGGAGCGTAACCAGCTTGATCTCCGGATTCAATACGGCGTGAAGTGCGAACACCTGTTCGGCATTCCGGGGCGTAATCTTGTAAGCCGACCGTTTTTCGACACGTTCAACCCGCTGGGTAAGCGGATTGAAATATCCTAATGCCGACGTGACGGTATTCTTCAGAATGAAATAATGGTTGGGGATCGGATCTTTGATTTTCAGGTCTCTGGGTGTACAGTATCCCTTCTGGTAAAGCGAGTCGATGACTTTTTTGGAAAGGTTCTCGATCAGTGTCTTGCCGGTATACAGTTCCTCGACGTTCTTGATCTTACCGGTTTCAAAATCCTCGGCCTGCAGATCGAGGGATTTGGCCTTCAGCCGCAGGTTGATGTCCTTGGTGACCAGAATGACTTTACGGTCAGGATAGTCCCTGGTCATGACCAGGGCGGCATTGAGTATCCGGTGGTCGGGTTTGTTGTCGCCAAAAACCTCCCGGGCATCCAGCTGGCTGGATTCATTCATCACGACCTTGACACTTCCGCTGTTGGGTGTCCCGAGGGGTATCCATTCGCGAAGCGTGGAATATTCGGAAAGTTTATCCATGATCCGGATGAATTCCCGTGCTTCAAAGTTGATGATCTCGTTGCCCTTCTTGAAATTATCCAGCTCCTCCAAAACCGTAATGGGAATGGCTACATCGTTGTCTTGAAAACTGTGGATTGCATTGTGGTTGTAAAGGATCACGGAGGTATCGAGCACGAAGATCTTTTTCGGTCCTGATGTTTTTCGCGGCATGATATCAATTTTAATTCACAACTGACTTCCAGCAAAAATAGGGATATAGTCTTTGAAGAAAACGGGAGGTCATTCCCGAATATCAACAGGAGGGTGTTGATACCGGTAATTCGGCACAAGATCAAATCTAATTTTGATATTTGCTCTTTGCTCTTTGAAATTCCCGGGCAGGGTGCCTTTGCGTTTGCCACGAATCACTACTTTTGCAGTGAAACGATCCATCCTATGCCCTCCCAAAAAAAACTTTTTCTCCTCGACGCCATGGCCCTGATCTACAGAGCCTATTTTGCTTTCAGTAAAAATCCCCGGATGACCTCATATGGGATGAACACCTCCGCGATCTTCGGATTTGCCAACAGTCTTTACGATGTTCTGAAAAATGAAAAACCCACCCACATCGCTGTGGCCTTCGACAGCTTCGCCCCCACCCTGCGCCACGCTGAATTTGAGGAATACAAGGCAAACCGCGAAAAAATGCCGGAAGACATCGCCCGTTCCCTTCCTTATATCCGGCGGCTTTTGCAGGCCTTTCACATTCCCATCCTGGAAAAAGAAGGATATGAAGCCGATGATATCATTGGCACCCTGGCAAAAAAAGCGGAGGACAGGGATTTTCTCACCTTTATGATGACACCTGACAAAGATTTCGGACAGCTGGTCTCCGACAGGACACTCATCTACAAACCCGCCAGAATGGGAAATTCAGCTGAAATTCTCGGCAAGGATGAAATCAAAAACAAATACGAAATTGACGATCCTTCCCAGGTGATCGATATCCTGGGTCTCTGGGGGGATGTGTCTGACAATATCCCGGGGGTGCCGGGAATCGGGGAGGTGATTGCCAAAAAGCTGATCGGACAGTACGGCACCCTGGAAAATGTGCTTGAACATTCCGGTGAGCTGAAAGGAAAGATAAAGGAGAATGTTGAAACCTACCGGGAACAGGCGCTGCAGTCGAAACAGCTGGCCACGATCCTGCTGGATGCGCCTGTCGAACTCGATGAGGAGGAGCTGATGGTCACTGCACCGGACCTGGAAGAACTGAAGAAGCTCTTTGAAGAAATCGAATTCCGCACCTTCGCCCAGCGAATCTTTACAGATTACTCCCTTGAAAAACCTGAACAGTACCTTCAACAGGAGATCGTTCAGCCTGATCTGTTCACTTCAGCCGGACAGGAGATTCCGGAGCCGACGGCAACCGGTACCCTGAAGAACATTCATTCGGTGGAGCACAGGTACCATCTCGCAGATACCCCTGAACAACGGAACGAGCTGATCGGTATCCTCAGAGAATACGACCGGTTCTGCTTCGACACGGAGACAACCGGGCTGGACCCCAACGATTCACAGCTTGTCGGACTGTCGTTTGCGGTCAGGCCCCGGGAAGCGTGGTATGTTCCCCTGCCGCCGGTATGGGAGGATGCCTTTGCCATTCTCCAGGAGTTCAAATCCCTGATGGAGGATCCGGACATTGAGAAGATCGGTCAGAATATGAAATTTGACATTGCCATGCTAAAATGGTATGGCGTGGAGGTGAAGGGTAAAATGTTCGACACCATGCTGGCCCACTACCTTCTTCAGCCGGACATGCGCCATAACATGGATCTGCTTGCCGAAACGTATCTGAATTACTCTCCGGTTCCCATCGAAGCCCTCATCGGGAAGAAGGGGAAGAACCAGCTGAGCATGCTGGAGGTCGACACGGAGGTCGTTAAGGAATATGCCGCAGAGGACGCGGATGTGACACTTCAGCTCAAAAAAGTTTTCGAGCCCCTCCTTCAGAACGCTGGCACCCGGAAGCTGTTTGATGAAGTGGAGATGCCCCTGGTGCCTGTCCTGGCATCCATGGAAGCCGAAGGAGTCAGGGTGGACATACAGATCCTCAACGAGTACTCAGGACAGCTGGAGCTGGAGATACGGGAACTGGAAAAGATCATTTATGAACAGGCAGGTGGTGAGTTCAACATTGCTTCACCAAAACAGCTGGGTGAGATCCTGTTCGAAAAGCTCCGGATCATCAATAATCCCAAACTTACCCAGACCAAACAGTATTCGACTGGTGAAGATGTTCTGCTCAAACTGATCAATAAGCATCCGATCATTCAGAATATTCTGGATTACAGAAGCCTCACCAAGCTTAAGTCCACGTATGTGGATACCCTTCCCGGGCTGGTCAATCCCCGGACCGGCAGGATTCACACCACCTACAACCAGGCGGTGGCTGCCACGGGCAGGTTGAGCTCCAACAATCCGAACATGCAGAACATACCGATCCGGACGGAGAGAGGTCGCGAGATACGGAAGGCCTTTGTGCCCAGGAACAAAGATCATGTACTTCTATCGGTCGACTATTCTCAGATCGAACTACGGATCATCGCTGCAATGAGCGGGGATGAAGGAATGATCGAGGCGTTTCGGACAGGGCAGGATATTCACGCAGCCACTGCAGCAAAGGTCTATGGGGTGGACCTTGAACTTGTTTCGAAAGAAATGAGGCGAAACGCCAAAACCGTTAATTTTGGGATCATCTATGGAATCTCCGCTTTCGGGCTGGCCGAACGCCTGGGAATTCCTCGGAGGGAAGCTGCAGCCATCATTGACCAGTATTTCCTTCAATATCCGGGCATCAGGGACTATATGGACAAAACCATTGCCTTTGCGCGGGAAAACGGGTACGTGGAAACGATCATGAAGCGCCGCAGGTACATCCGGGATATCACCTCCGCAAATGCGGTCGTGAGGGGGTTTGCCGAGCGAAACGCGATCAATGCACCCATTCAGGGCTCCGCAGCAGATATGATCAAGATTGCCATGATCAACATTTATAACGAGATGCAAAAAATGACGCTGAAATCCAGGATGATCCTCCAGGTGCACGACGAGCTCGTGTTTGATGTGCATCGAAGTGAAATCGATCGGATCAGGCCTCTTGTGGAAGAAAAAATGAAATCAGCCCTGCCTATGCAGGTTCCGGTCGAAGTGGAAATGAATTTCGGGGAGAACTGGCTGGACGCGCACTGATTCAGTCAGCAGTCAGCAGTCAGCGGTCAGCAGTAGGCAATAGGCGAATAACAATTTGACAATTTAACAATTAATAAAGTGGTCTTATGAACAGCCTTCAAAATGACCAACGCATCGTCATGACGCTGGATGCTGGCGGAACAAACCTGGTATTCAATGCTGTACAGGGTGGGCAGGAAGTCCTGCAGCCCTTTGTTTTACCTGCCCGCCACGACACCCTGGAGAAAATGCTGACTACGATCGTGGATGGCTTCCGTGAAATAAAAATACAATTGAAAGACAAACCTGTTGCTATCAGCTTTGCATTTCCGGGGCCTGCAGAATACGAGCAGGGGATCATCGGGGATCTGGAGAATTTACCGGTCTTCCGCGGAGGCGTAGCGCTGGGGCCTGCCCTGGAAGAAAAGTTTGGCATACCGGTATACATCAACAACGACGGCGACCTGTTCACCTACGGGGAAGCCCTGGCGGGTTTGTTACCGGAAATCAATGAACTGCTCGAAAATAGGGGTAGCCCCAAACGATACCGGAACCTGTTCGGCGCCACCTTCGGGACAGGATTTGGCGGAGGGATCGTTTTAAAAGGTGAACTGTTCACGGGGGATAATTCGGCTCAGGCAGAAGTCAACCGCATGAGGAACAGGCTGTATTCAAATTACAGTGTGGAAGAGAGCACCAGCATACGCGGAGTACAACGGGTGTATGCCAGGGAATCCGGAGATCATTCTGCCATCTCTCCCAAGGATATCTACGAGATCGGAATGGGGCTCAGACCTGGTCATAAGGCAGCTGCCATCAAGGCATTTGAGGAGCTTGCCATCGTTGCAGGTGATACATTTGCCAACGCCATCACCCTGGTGGATGGACTTGTGGTGCTGGGCGGAGGACTGTCGCGTGCCTATCCGTTGTTCCTTCCCCGCCTGGTGGAAGAGATGAATGCTTCGTTTGAGACCGCAAAAGGGTCGGCATTGCCCCGGATGGAAATTCTGGCTTATAACCTGGAGGATCCGAAAGAACTGGAACTCTTCCTGACCGGCGATGCCCGCGAGATCCAGGTGCCGTTTTCAACGAAAACCCTGAAATACGACCCCCTGAAAAGGATCGGTGTCGGATTCCGCCGGCTGGGGACAAGCCGTGCCGTTTCGATCGGCGCCTATGCTTTCGCGCTGAACAGGCTTGGAAGTGATCATCCTAAGGCAGGTCACCCTGTAATATAATTGTTTTTTCCGGTCACAAAACAGGGATATTTATCCTGTATAATGTATTAATCCATAATTTTGCACCCACAAAGCGCGAAGCATTCAACATAATTAAAGGATTTGACCCCTGGCAAACCCTGGGGAATTTACCCATTTACCCCTTCCCCGTGCAGGGGTAGGGTACACTAAAAAACCTAAAACGATGGACAGAAAAAAGATACATTTGATCACGATGTCAGGTAAAGTTATCATGGGCCTTTCCCTTATGTTTTTGATAAGCATAGGATCATTTGCTCAAAGGTACAGTTATACGGACAGCTGGGGAGAGCAGGGATTTACACTGGTAGAGGAAACCCCGGCAGGCGTTGTCATTAGGTTCAGTATCCAGGATTTTTCAATGACTGATCACCTCATCAACGGCGAGGAGATGAAGGCGATACAGTTGCCCGGGGCCCTGCTTCAAAACAATGAAGGGGCTCCCAACCTTCCCGGCAGAGGTAAATACATTGCCCTGCCCCAGGGTGCCACCGCAAAGATTGCCCGCCTGGAAACCAGGACTGTCCGCTTTCAGGACCTGAATATCGCTCCCGCACCCCGGCTGCCGCTGGTCACTGACCTGCCCCCCCTCCACTTTGAAAAGGATAATGATATTTACAGTAAAAATGAATTTTATCCGGTGCAGCCGGTTCTCTTGTCCCCGCTGCAAAAAGTCAGGGGCGTTGATGCCGTCATCCTCGGGATCACTCCTTTTCAATACAATCCCGTTACCCGGGAACTCATCGTTATCCGTGACATCACCGTTGAAGTCACGTTCGAAGGCGGAAACGGACAATTTGGTGAGGACCGTTACCGCAGCCGCACGTGGGATCCCATTCTGCGGGATCTTTTCATCAACCAGGAATCCCTTCCTGTAATCGATTATGAAAGCCGCCTGAACGATTCACGTGACTATAACTGGGAATATGTCATCATCACACCCGATAATCCAGCTTACATAAACTGGGCCGATTCTCTCCGAAAGTGGAGAAATGCCCAGGGAATCCGTACAGGGGTGGTCACACTCGGCCAGATCGGCGGGAACTCAGCCTCTTCCATCGAAAACTACATCAATGATGCCTATAACAACTGGCCAATACCGCCTTCTGCCTTCCTGCTGCTGGGTGATTACGGTACTTCAGGCGATAAATGCATCGTATCACCGATCTATGATGGGTACTGCATTTCCGACAACCTCTATGCTGATGTGAACGGGGATCATATGCCGGATGTTGCCCTGGCCAGGATAACGGCCAACAGTCTTGAGCAGCTGAATACGATGATCGGCAAGATGATGGATTATGAGCTGTCGCCACCCACCGATCCGGATTTCTACGACCACCCCGTTTCTGCCGGAGGCTGGCAGAGCGACCGTTGGTTCATCCTGTGTGCGGATGTCTGCCTGGGATTCTGGCAGTACGGACTGGGTAAAGAACCCGTCAGAGAATATGCCGGCTATGGATCAGGAGCTCCCTCCTCCTGGTCATCCAACCCCAATACAGGAATGGTGGTCGATTATTTCGGGCCCAACGGATTGGGCTACATCCCACAGGTCCCCTCCCATCTGACCGATTGGGGAGGAAGTGCAACCCGTATCAACACCGATCTCAATGCAGGTGCCTTCGCCATCGTTCACCGGGATCACGGCACTGAAAGTGGCTGGGATTCACCCAGTTATTTAACTTCCAATTTGAGTGGGCTGGTTGATAATCCTCTTTCCTTTGTTTTCTCGCTGAATTGTCTGACCGGTAAATTCAACCTGGGTGGTGACTGCTTCGCGGAAGGATTCCACAAGCATGCATCCGGTGCACTGGGGATCATAGCCGCAACGGAAGTGTCCTATTCGTTCGTCAACGATGCCTATGCCTGGGGATTATGGGACCACATGTGGCCCCAGTTCGACCCGGGATATGGCCTGCCGGCAACCAATTCTCACTGGATCCAACCCTGCTTTGCCAACGCATCCGCGAAATACTACCTTCAGGCTTCCAACTGGCCCTACAATCCTCAGGATAAACCTGTTACTTATTATCTGTTCCATCATCACGGGGATGCCTATATGTATGTTTACAGCGAGGTACCCCAGAACCTTATGGTCAATCACCAGGAGGAACTGGCGCCTGGTGCCACTACTTTTACGATCACTGCCACGCCGGGAGCACTCGTGGGCCTTTCCGTCAACGGGAATTACCTGTCCAGTTCCATCGCAACTGGTTCAGCACAGAACCTGAACATCGCTCCCCAGCCGCAGGGCTCAATCGTGAAGGTTGTGGTCACCAAACAGAATTACCAGCGGTATGATGCGAACATCCCGGTGGTAGGCCCTCCCACCCAGGCAACTTCCCCCATTCCGGGCAACCACGCACTAAAGGTGGCACCGTTTACCAGCCTGCACTGGAGCCCGGGACAACTGGCCGGCGTTGACTACTTTAAGATCTATCTTGGAACCGACAATCCTCCCGGTAATCTGCTGAACGGACTGATGGTCACCGATACATTCCTTGTACTGCCAGCTCCCCTTGCGTTTGAGACACTCTATAACTGGCGGGTGGACTCCTATAATGTTTACGGGGATACCCAGGGCACCCTGTGGGATTTTACGGTTGAGCCGCCACCGGACGAAAATTTTGAAACAGGCGACTTTTCATCGTTCGACTGGTATTTTGAAGGAAATGCCAACTGGCAGACCACCACGGCCCAATCCCGTCACGGATCCTATTCCGCACGGCCGGGTACTGTTTCCGCCGGACAGTCGTCGTCACTCCTTGTTGAAAATCAATCAGAATCCGTTTTCCCGGTACCTGTCTCCTTCTGGGTGAAAACTTCCACAGTGGAAGGCGCCAATACACTTCAGTTCCTTATTGACGGCGAGCTCAAAGGGGAATGGAGCGGCGAAACCGACTGGGTTAAAGGTCAATTCACCTTTGTTGCCGGGTTGCACACGTTTGAATGGAAATACAACAAGACCCAGGCCGAGGGGTCGGACCAGGATGTTGTTTGGCTGGATTACATCAAGTTTCCTCCGGGATCGCTGCCCCTCAGTGTGAATGCCGGAGAGAATGTGATCCAGTGTGCGGGGAACGACCAGCAACTGAACGGGACTGCCACGAATTACACCAGCCTTTTATGGACAACGTCAGGAGACGGGTCTTTTAATGATCCTTCCATCCTGGATGCCCTTTACACACCCGGACAGGGCGATCTGCAATCCGGTATGGTTACCCTTACCCTGACAGCCTTCAGGAATGAAAACAGCACCAGCGATGACCTGGTGCTCACCCTTCAACCTGCACCGGCAGTATCGGCGGGCGAACCTGAGACCATCTGCGTGAATGAAGTTTTTGAATGCTCGACCTCTTCAGCGGACAATTACCAAACCCTTCTCTGGACCACCTCCGGCGATGGGATCTTTGATGATCCCACCCTGCTGAATCCAACCTACATACCCGGTCCTAACGACACTGCCGCCGGACAGGCCGAACTTCTGCTGACCGCCACCGGAAATGAACCCTGCGGCGAGATTTCCGGAGGACTGCTCCTAACCATCAACCCTCTGCCGGAGATACCCGTAACTCCTGTAGGCCCTGCCGAAGTGGATATCTATTACAATCCTGTGACCGTCTTCTCAACAGAAGGAGCACCCAACGCCCAGTATTATTCATGGAATATAGAGCCCTCAGAAGCGGGAAATTTCGACAGTGATAATTCAAACTGTGTCATCAACTGGAATCCGGAATTCCAGGGAGATGTTTCCATTGCGGTCAAAGGAATCAATGAATGTGGTGAGGGATCCTACTCTGACCTACTGGAAGTGGTGGTTTACAATACCGTCGGCATTGGCGATCAGGATCACCCGGGATTGAAGGTAAATATTGTCCCAAATCCCAGCAATGGAGAATTTGTCATCCAGTTCTATGCCGAAAAAGCATTGACCCTGGATGTTCTGCTCACGTCACCCACCGGAGAGATCATCTTCTCGGAACATAATCTTCATGTCAGCGGTCCGGTGAATAAAACATACGACCTCAGCAAACAGGAGGAAGGTGTGTATTTCATCCAGATCAGGAACAATGAACTGCTTGAGACCAGAAAGATCATCATTTTACGATAGTACATTTATTGGGAATTACTCATAGAATACACCGAACTAATTCAATCCGCATTATGAAAAGAATCCTGGTACTTTTTTCCGCAATGGTTTCCATCTTCATTGCAAAGGCAGGGGAATGGACGCCTGTTGGTTCCGATTCCCCCAGGGCTGCATCCATCGAACTGGTATCCTCTACCGTGGAAGTATCCACTGTCAGACTGACACTGGAAGGTTTCTTTCAGCAGGAAGTAAAGACTCCCGCAGGGTCCGCCGTGATCATCCGTTCCGGTGAGGGAACCCCGATCCTTGAGGCCGGATCGCCCGACCTGGAAAAACTCACCGTATCGTTGATCATCCCCGACAGGGCCCTCATGCAACTTGAAGTAGTATCCGCAAATTACAGGGAATTCACGGATGTGGAAGTGGCGCCTTCCAAAGGCAATTTCACGCGCGATATTGATCCCTCGACAGTACCCTACACATACGGAACAGCTTATTCGATGGATCAATTCTTCCCCGGACAACTGGCCGACCTGGGAGATCCGTATATCCTCAGGGATTACAGGGGTCAGACCATCCGGATCTTTCCGTTCCAGTACAATCCGGTGACGAAGATCCTGCGTGTCTACACGGATATGACCGTGACGATCCGCCAGATCAGTGAAAAGGGTATCAATCCCCTCCATCGCAGGGGTGAAATGACAACCGTAGACTTTGATTTCAACAAACTCTATCAGCGTCATTTTCTCAATGCAAAACAAACGCGATACACACCCGTGGAAGAAGAAGGCAACATGCTGATCATCTGTTACGGGGATTTCCTGGATGAAATGGAACCGTTCATCGAATGGAAAAAACTGATGGGAAGACCGGTTGAAATGGTGGATGTGGCCCAGATGGGAAATTCAGCAGCCATAAAATCCTACGTGGCTGAATACTACAATGCGAACGGGCTCACTTATCTTTTACTGGTTGGTGATGGCCCGCAGATTCCACCCAGCTTTTCCTCGGGCGATTCAGACAACGATTATAGCTATATTGTAGGTGCAGATCATTATCCCGACATTTTTGTCGGCCGCTTTTCCGCTGAAAACGGCGAACAGGTGGCCACCCAGGTCACCCGAACCATTTCCTATGAAAAAAATCCAAACGATGATCCGGACTGGTACACAAGAAACCTTGGGATTGGCTCGGGCCAGGGACCCGGTGACGACAACGAAATGGATTACCAGCATATCCGTAACATGCAGACCGACCTGATGAACTACACTTATGACTATAATGCCGAATTATTCGATGGCAGCCAGGGAGGCAACGATGCTCCCGGCAACCCCAATCCTTCAATGGTAGCCGCTGAAGTCAACACCGGCACCAGCATTATCCTGTACTGCGGTCATGGCAGCGCCAGTTCCTGGGGTACCTCCGGTTTTTCAAGCAGTGACATCAACAGCCTGCTGACCAATGCCGGGATGTTGCCCTTTATCTGGTCAGTTGCCTGTGTCAATGGTGACTTCAAAAACAACACCTGTTTTGCAGAAGCGTGGCTAAGGGCCACCCACGAGGGGCAACCCAAAGGTGCCATTGCCACACTGATGTCAACGATCAATCAGTCGTGGAACCCGCCCATGGAGGGCGAGGATGAAATGGTTGACATCCTGGTGGAAAGTTATACCGATAATATTAAACGAACCTTCGGCGGGCTGTCGATGAATGGCTGCATGAAAATGAATGATTCCTACGGCTCAGGCGGGTTTGAGATGACCGATACGTGGACCGTCTTCGGTGATCCATCGGTTGTGGTACGTACGGCTCCTCCTGCCAATCTGACCGCCAACTACCAGAATCCCCTTCCGATGGGATCCACGCAGCTCTTTGTGAGCACCAATGCCAGCGAAGGACTCGTCTGCCTGTCGCTCAACGGAGAGATCATCGCCACGGCCTACCTATCCGCCGGAGGATCCGCCACCCTTACCTTCCCGCCCATCAACAATCTTCAGACCCGGCAACTCACCGTGACGGCGTACAACATGAAGCCCTTCCTCGGCAACCTGCAGATTTCAGGCGCTCCGGTGCCGCCATCCACTCCGTTTCCTTCCAATGGATTCCCGTTGGCCATGCCGTTCACCGACCTGAGGTGGAGCCCGGGTCCCGGAGGTATTCCGGACTATTACAAAGTCTACTTCGGAACCAATAACCCACCCACCAACATCGTCAACGGAACCACGGTGAATGATACCCTGTTCATCCTCCCTGAAGAACTTGATTTTGAAACACACTATTACTGGCAGGTCAAATCCTTCAATGAATATGGAGATGCCACCAGTGATGTCTGGAACTTTACCGTCGCCTCACCCCCGGACGAGGATTTTGAATCGGGAAGCTTTTTTGGATCGGACTGGTATTTTGCTGATGATGTGCACTGGATCATTGATGATGATTTTGCCCGCCACGGGAATTTTGCTGCCAAATCGGGTACGGTCGACGCAGGTATGACCTCCTCCCTGCTGATCAATCATCAGTCTGAATCCCTTTTCAACGTCAAACTATCCTTTTATTACAAAGTATCCTCACTGGAAGGGCAAAATGTTCTCCAGTTCCTGATGGATGGAACCCTTATGGGTGAATGGAGCGGAGAGATCGACTGGAAGGAGGCCGTCTATAATCTGACTCCGGGATTGCACACGTTCGAGTGGAAATACATCAAAACTGCATTGGCCGGACCGGAAGAAGATCATGCCTGGATCGACTATATTGAGTTCCCGGCCGAAACCCTTCCGATCATCGTGCATGCCGGTGAAGATGGCCAGGTCTGTGAGGCCGGTGAATATCCGCTGGGAGGTTCAGCCTTGAATTATACCTCCATCCTCTGGACAACCTCCGGTGATGGCCTGTTTGACGATCCTGCCCTGCTCAATGCCACCTACACCCCCGGGAATGCCGACCTTGAATCCGGACAGGCAATCCTGACACTAACAGCGTACCGGGACAATCTCAGCAACAGTGATGATTTGGTTCTCCTTGTCCACCACGCGCCCTGGGTGTTTGCCGGTGAAACGGGCCAGACCTGCGAGGGGTCAGCCTACGGATGTGCAGGCGCTGAAGAAGCATACAGCGCTTCCCTCATTTGGAGCACCTCCGGTGACGGCACCTTTGACGATCCCACCATCCTTCATCCGGTTTATACTCCTGGTTTGAACGATATCGCCTCTGGATCAGCTATCCTCACACTGGTTGCAACCGGCATGGGACCGTGTACAGAAACATCCCATTCCATGCCGCTGACCATCCAGGCGTTGCCCGGAACGCCACCAGTGCCCGATGGACCAACCTACGTCGACATCTACTATACACCCACCAGTTCATTTACCACTTCAGGTTCAGATAACGCGCTTACATATACCTGGAGTATTGACCCTGCGAATGCAGGCAGCTCCGACAGCGAAGGAATGCTGTGCGTCGTCAGCTGGAATCCGGATTTTCTGGGAACAGCCACCCTGCGGGTGAAAGGAATGAGTGACTGCGGGGAAAGCGCCTATTCGGAAGGACTCGATGTTCTGGTAGGTAATACGGTGGGTTTCAGTGAGCCCGAAGATGGTCAAACGATCATCATTCGTCCCAATCCCAGCAATGGTGTATTTACAATGGAAATCGAACAACTCCCCGGTGAAAATATCAGCATCCGCATCCTGGACTCGGCCGGCAATGCCGTCGTCCAGGAATCTGATTTACCGGCCGGCAACACTTACCGGAAAACATATCACCTGGGTAAACCGGGGCTGTATTTTCTTATGGTGGATGGAACTGATTTCCACGCCCGTGAAAAAATCGTGATCCGGTAACATCGTTTTCACACGAATGAATAAACTCTTCACGGTCATCGTTCTGTTATTTTCCTTCCACCTGATGGCGCAAACTTCCTGGCGGGATCAGGAAATGGAAGTGAAAATAGCGCTGAAGGATGCCCGTCAGATGGAGCAGCTGCACCAGCTTCGCCTGAACGGCGATGTTTATCCTGACGCAACTGGCCGGTTGTATCTCATCCCTTCCGAACTGGAAAAGATCAGCCAGCTGGGTATTGCGTATGAAATCCTGATACCCGACCTCAATTCCCATTACCAGGATTTCTGGGATACCAGGGAAGAATACCATTCCTATCAGGAGATCATTGATCTGGCAGACAGCCTCGCCCAGTTCTTTCCGGCGATCTGCCAAAAGACAGTGCATGGGTATTCCATGGAAGGGCGGCAACTCGCCTCCCTGAAGATCAGCGATAACGTCACCCTGAACGAAACCGAAGCCGTGATGTGGTTCGACGGGGGCATTCACGGCGATGAAATCGGCGGGGCGGAAAACCTGATCCGTTTTGCACGCGATCTTTGCCTTGGCTACGGCAATGATGATGAGATCACCACCCTGGTCAACAGCCGTGAGATCTGGATCTACCTGATGGTGAACCCGGATGGAAGGGTAAATATGGTCAGGTACAATTTGAACGGAGTGGACCTGAACCGCGACTGGGGATATATGTGGGATGGTTGGGGTGGCAGTACCGGTGCATATTCCCAGGTAGAGACCAAGGTGATGCGGGATCTGTTTTTTTCGCTTCAGCCATCGGTGAGCCTGACCTACCACAGCGGCGTTGAACTCGCGCTTTATCCATGGGGTTACCGCTACAGTCAGGCCAATGACAATGCCCATCTGAGTTTCATTGCGCACCACTACTCTGACGTATCAGGTTACGAAAACCTGGTGGCTGAGCAATCGGTCGAACTTTATCCTGTCAGCGGAGGATCAACGGATGTATACTACGGGGTCCAGGGCTCGGCAGGGCTCACGGTCGAACTCTCCGATGAAAAACAACCTCCTGTCAGCCTGCTGATGCATTATTATTTGATCAACTATCCCTCCATGATCGCCATGGTACGGCAGGCAGGCTATGGCATTGAAGGGATCGTTACAGATGCCCTGACCGGAAATCCCGTACAGGCACTGATCTATGTCAGCAATTACTACCCGGTGTATTCAGACTCGCTGATCGGTGATTTTCACAAATTTGTGCTGCCGGGAACCTATTCTGTAAAAATTGCGGCGAATGGTTATGAAAGTGCAACCGTTGACAATGTTGTGGTGAATGAAAACAGTTCAGCCTACCTGCCGGTCGAACTGACTCCCTCTGAGAACCATTTCGCTTACCAGGTTATTTCCACACGGATCCCGGGCATCAATAACAATGATGAGGGTTATACACCCGGCATTCTGGGGACCCCTGATGATATTCGTTACAGCATCGGGAAAAATGGATGGATCGTCGTTGATTTGCAGCAGGTCATTCTCGATGGGATCGGTGATGAAATTATCGTTTATGAGGGCGACGACACTCCTGAAAGTTTTAGCTGCTTTGCCGGGAGTTCACCCGACGGACCGTGGAACTTGCTCGGAACAGGTACAGGTACCACCGCCTTTGACTTTGCCGATGGACTTGTTGCTGACGCCCGCTATATCAAGATCCTTGACGATGGAGACGGTTCAAGCCTGGTGAGCGATGCGGGATTTGATGCGGACGCCGTTGAAGTGAAAGACCACCCGTCCGGTACCCATCTCACCCTGCTGTTGTTCGTACTGGATGATGTCAATGGAAATGATGATGGCTTTCTTGATCCGGGTGAAGCTGCAGATCTTTGGATCACGCTCCGCAACAATGGGGACATTCCTGCCGAAGAGGTCACGGCGGTGCTGTCCACCGGGCAACTCTTCATAACCATCGATTCTGCAAATGCCACCCTGGAAAATATGGCCTTCGGTCAGTCCTCTTCGGCTCATTTTGCCATTAGCGCCAGTGAACTTACACCGATGGGAACCGTTTTTAACCTGGTCCTGTCCGTTGAGGCCAACGACAACGCGTATGTAAGAACATTTTATTTTGATCTGCCGGTAGGGCGGATCAGTGAAGACTGGGAAACAGGGACCCTGGATCAGTTCGACTGGCAAACCGGTGGCATTGCTTCCTGGTCGGTTGTCCAGAACCAGGCGTGGGAAGGTTCCTGGTGTGCACGCTCCGGCAGTTTCCCAAACAATGGCTCGTCAACGCTTTCCATCACCCTCGACGTCGTGGCCGGCGGGCAGATCTCTTTTTTCAGGAAAGTCTCCTCGGAAGCCGGATATGATTTCCTGGAGTTCCATATAGATAACACCCTGACCGGTGCCTGGTCTGGCGAGGCCGGCTGGGAACAGGTAACCTATGATGTGAGCCAGGGAACCCATACTTTTGAATGGATCTATTCAAAGGACTATTATGCCTCCGAAGGAAGTGATTGTGGCTGGATTGACTTCATACGGTTTCCACCCCTTCCGGTGACCAGTCTGGGGACCATCACCGGCACGGTGACCGACCTGACCTCCGGGCTTCCGCTGGAGAACGCATCCATCAGCGGAGTAGCACTCACCGGAAGCGACGGAAGCTATTCCTTCCAGCTGAGTGAAGGCACCTATGAACTCTGTGCATCGGCTGATGGCTATGAAACACTCTGCCTTGAAGTCAATGTGATGACCGGCCAGGCAACCGTTACCGATTTTCAGCTGATGCCCGCCTTTGGGATGACCCACCCTGCACGGGCTGATCAGGTGCTCCAGGTCTTCCCCAATCCATCGGATGGAAGGGTCACTATTGAATTGACCGGAGAATCCTCCTCACTGGCAAGAGTTGAAATCTATTCCGTAACCGGTAACCTTGTTCAAACACTGGGTGATCCTGATCAAGGTTCAGGTTACGCTACCTATACCTGGGATGGGAAAGACCAATCAGGCAATGAAGTCCCGCAGGGGATCTACCTATGTAGAGTTTTTCTGGCTGACAGAAACCTGACCATAAAACTGTTCAGATTCTAAAAAGACGGTATCAACGGGGAGTTTACCCATACAGATCCCGCCCTGTGCAGGGGAGGGGTACCTCTGAATCAGTTCCGTCATCGAATTTCCGTTGTTTTATAGAATTGCTTCAAATAAAATTTGATTTGCATAAAAGGATATTTTATCCTATTTTTGTGCCTCTTGCTCTCACCCAACCTGTTGATAGGTAATAATATAATAATAAGTTCTTTTATTTTCTAATCAATACACCATGAAAAAATTTACTTTTCTTTTTTCTCTTCTCTTATTGGGAGCTTTTCTCTATGCACAAAATGTTCCAAGAGAAAAGGTGGTTTTTGAAATAGGTACAGGCACCTGGTGCCAGTATTGTCCGGGCGCAGCTGGTTCAGCCGACCTGATGGTGGAAGAGGGCAAGGATGTGGCCGTGATCGAGAATCACAACGGTGACGGATATGCCAATACCTACTCAAACGCAAGGAACAGTTTTTACGGGATCAGCGGATATCCCACAACCCGCTTTGATGGCGTTCAGGTTCACGAAGGAGGACAGGCATGTCCCCCTCCCTTCAACAATGTTTACAACGTCTATCTGAACAGGTACAACCAGCGAATCGCCATCTCCTCACCTTACACTATCAGCTGGACCGGACAAAACACCGGCGGGAACAACTGGACGGTGTACATTACGGTCACAAAAGTGGGGAATGTCGATACGGATAATACCTTTGTCCATTTCGTGGTCACAGAATCCCATATTCAAACCAGCTGGTTCTGCATGACGGAATGTAACTTTGTGAACCGGCTGATGGTTCCCAGCCAGACCGGGACCCCGCTGAGCCTGTCGGGCAATCAGCAGCAAATAACCCTCAATTTTAACCTGGATGCGGCGTGGGACACGGATCACATCGAATTTGTCTGCTTCGTGCAGAGAAACACAAACAAAGAGATCCACCAAGCCATCATGAGCCCGCTGAGTGAACTTCCTCCCCCAGCGCCAATAGCTAATTTTACTGCTGACAACACCATCGTCTGTGAAACCACCACTGTTCACTTCACCGACCAATCCTCAGGGTATATTACCAGCCGCCAGTGGACATTTCCCGGTGGTACGCCCAGTTCATCCACACAGGAAGATCCGGTGGTTGTCTATAACACAGCAGGCACCTATGATGTTACCCTGAAGGTGAATTCCGGATCCCAAACCAATGAGCTGACCAAACCTGCCTACATCAATGTCAGCGCACAGGCGCCCGGCGTCCCCGACCAACCGGCGGGTGAAACCCAACTCTGCAAGAATCCTCCTCACAGCACCTTCACCGCCACCGGATCACCCAGTGCGGTCACCTATGATTGGGAATTAACCCCATCGACGGCCGGCCTGGTCATGAACGACGGCAGCCAGACCGTAACCGTGAACTGGGTCAACGCTTATGTGGGCGATGCCTCCCTGACGGTGAAAGCCATCAACGGCTGCGGTGAAAGTGATTTTTCAGAACCGCTGGACATTACGATCTCCGTGCGTCCTGACGTGTACAATGTTACGGGTGGCGGTGAATTCTGTGAAGATGGGACCGGTGTTGAAATCGGACTCGATAATTCGTCTGCCGGCATCACCTATGAACTGTATAAAGATGAGGCTCCAACCGGCAACATTATTGAGGGAAACGGCTCACCCATTTCGTTCGGCCTGGTGACTGAAGGAGGTGAATATACCGTTGTCGCCTTTGATCCTGTCACCGGTTGTGACAATACCATGGGCAGTGCAGCTAACGTTTCGGTGATCCCAAAACCTGTTGCCTATGCTGTCACCGGAGGCGGAGAATTCTGCGAGGGAGGTGAAGGAGTTCCTGTCGGACTGGAAGGTTCGCAGACCAACTGCACCTACGAGCTCTTTTGCAATGATGCGTCAACAGGAGTGGTCGTTGCAGGTACGGGGGAAGCCCTTGACTTTGGCCTGTTCACCACCCCCGGCACCTACCACGCTACGGCCGTTGACACCGAAGCTTCCTGCACCAACACCATGACTGGGTCTGCGGGTGTCGCAGTGGCTCCTTATCCCGAAACACCCGCTGCCCCGGGTGGCCCCACCTATGTCGATCTCTATTACTCCAACCAAACCGAATATGAAACCTCGGGGAGCGCTTTCTCCAATTATTACGACTGGCTGATGGAACCTTCCGAGGCAGGAACCATCGAAGTTTTAGACATCACTCACTGCCGCGTCACCTGGAACATGGATTACCTTGGCCAGGTGGGAATCCTGACCGAGGGGGTGAACGAATGCGGCGAGAGTGACTGGTCGGTTCCCATCGTGGTCACCATTGACAATACGGTTGGATTCAATCCGGTCTCTGAGAATTTCGGGGTCAAGGTTTCACCAAATCCATCGGACGGCATTTTCACCATCCGGATGAAATCCTCCCAGGAAGAGATCATCACCATCAGGGTGATCTCAGCATTGAATACCATCGCTTATGAGGACAACAAACTTTCCGTCAACGGGTCGCTGACCAAAACCATTGATCTCAGCCATTTGACCGACGGTGTATATTTTCTCTATATCGAAACGGAACAATCCACCTATATGAGAAAACTGATCTTTCAATAAAAATAAACGCTTAAATTTGGAAAAGGCTGTCACCCACCGACAGCCTTTTTTATTGGATAAATCATTACCTTTGCGGGAATTTCCAAACCACCATGATGAAACTTATGTTTTTACCCCTGGGGATGTTCTTCCTCCTCTTCTTGAGCACCCAGGCAGCAACCATCCAAAAGACCTATACCTTTAATGATTATACCCTTATCCAGAAAGGAGACCATAGCCTGATCACCTTTGAAGATTGCTACCTGAAGGGCATCCAGGGCGAACCGGTCCTTCCATGGTATGCTGTCAGGCTGTTGCTTCCTCCCGGCCACGAAGCCATTTCCGTAGAATTCCTCGGAGAGGAAGAAATGACCCTGCCCGGAACCTACCAGATCTATCCCGAACAGTATGTACAACCCATATCCAGTGGAAAATCAGGTATTTTCATTAAAAATGACCGGATCTATTCAACAGACCAACCTTATCCATCCACTCCGGCCGGAAAACTTTCAACGGAATTCTTAAAGGGGTATTCCATTGCACTTTCCGCTTTTACCCCGATGACCTATAACCCGGTCACGGGTACCATTACCTATTTTCAGAAAGTGACCATCAGGCTGGAAACACGCGAAAGCTCATCCTCCAGGCAGGCGCTGGCCCTGTTATCCTCTTCTGCCTCCAGCGGGGAATACCTTCGTCAATTCATTCAAAACAGCGAAGCAATATCTTCCTATCCTGCCGGGATCTCCCGTGATGAAACGTATGCCTGCCTGATCATCACACCCGACCAGTTTGCGGCAAGTTTTGATGAGCTCAGATCACACTATCTGAAATGCGGATTAGAATCTTCCGTGATCACCACCGAAGCTATCGCGGCAAATTACTCTGGCGGGGACCTGCAGGAAAAGATCCGCAACTGCATCCTCCAGGAATATGCGGACCATGAAACCGAATATGTTCTTCTGGGTGGAGATGTCGAGCACATCCCGTACAGGGGTTTTTATTGCATGGTTCAATCCTCTTCGGTATACGAAAGTTCCAACATCCCCTCTGATCTCTATTACTCAGGACTGGATGGCACCTGGAACGATAATGGAAATACGAAGTGGGGGGAAATCGGGGAAGATGATCTCCTGCCGGATGTGGCGGTGACCCGGCTACCTTTTGGCACCCAGGCTGAACTGGACAAAATGCTGCACAAGGTCCTGTCCTACCAGCAGAATCCAATTCCTGGCGAACTGCGCGATCCCCTGCTGGCCGGAGAGCATCTTTATGACAACCCGGAAACCTGGGGAAGCGATTACCTGGAGCTGCTGGTCGGATACCATGATGACAACGGCTACACAACGGACGGCATTCCGGAAGATCAAAACATTGAAAAGCTATATGAGGAGGTCACTTCATGGGGACCCTCGACTCTTCTGGCGACCATCAATGAGGGCAAATCATTCGTCCACCATGTGGGTCATGCCAGTACAACCTATGCCATGATGCTCAGCAACTGGGATATCACCAATTCGAATTTTTCCCAGGTAAACGGCGTCGATCATAACTACACCCTCGTTTACACTCATGGCTGCGATTGCGGGGGATTTGACTACAATGACTGCATCCTTGAAGAGATGGTGAAGATCGACAATTTTGCCGCAGCGGTTGTCGGAAATTCCCGTTACGGCTGGTTCAATGAAGGCCAGACAGAAGGTCCGTCGGCACATCTTCACCGTGAGTTTGTTGACGCCCTTTATCACGACAGACTCAACCGGATCGGCCGTGCGCACATGGAGTCCCGCATCGAGACTTCGGTGTGGGTCAACGCCCCGGGGCAATGGGAAGAAGGAGCGCTGCGCTGGTGCTTCTACGACTGCAATGTGCTGGGTGAGACAGCCATGCCCATCTGGACAGACGAACCCTTTACCCCGGATGTCACCTACCTATCGGCCATACCTATAGACCAGACTTCGTTGGATGTGATCGTTAGCTACGAGGGTGATCCGTTGCAGGATATCCGTTGCGTGGTCATCCAGGACGATGTCCTGTTCGGACTGGGTGTGACCGATGCAACAGGACAGGCGACGATCTCTTTCGAACAGGCCTTTACCGAGCCCGGCCAGGCTCAGCTGGTGATCAGTGGCTATAACTGCCTCACCACCACGTATCCCATCACCATCATTCCAAGCCAGGGTGCCTATTTGGTCTATGCCACTCACAGCATCGAAGATACCGATGGCAATGGCAACGGGATCCCCGAGTTCGGCGAATCCATCTTCCTGAGCATTGACATTACCAACGTTGGCCAGCAGACTGCAGAAAATGCAACCGTTGTCCTTTCCTGCGATGAGACGTATATCACCCTGACCGATGACGAAGAAAATTACGGTACGATCGCGGGTGGAGAGACCCTTTCCATTGAGAATGGATTTGCACTGGAAATCGCGGATGACATTCCGGACCAGCTTACCGTCGACTTTCAGCTGGCGGTGACGGCTGCAGAAACCTGGACGTCCGGCTTTTCCATCACGTTCTCGGCCCCCCTGCTCATACTGGGCAATCTGAGCGTGAACGACCAGCAGGAAGGGAATGGCAATGGAATACTCGATCCCGGTGAAACGGCTTACCTGTTGATCAGAACAGGCAATATGGGGCATTGCGCCACTGCCGAGGTCACAGGGCTGATCACCACCACGGATCCCCTGCTTGAGATCAACGACGGGCTCTTTCAATCAGGTCCGCTTGCCGTTTTTGAAACGGTACAGGCTTCCTATCAGGTGACACTGGATCCATCCACTCCGGCTGGTACGATCGTTAAATTGTCGTGTAACCTCACTTCGGGAGCGTATGAATTAAGTAAGGAATACCAGCTGGAAACAGGGGTCATCACCGAGGATTTTGAGACCGGTGATTTTACGCGGCATAACTGGCAATTCGGGGGCAATGCACCCTGGGTGATCAGTGAAATCAATCCCTTTGAGGGTTTGTACAGTGCCCGATCAGGTGAGATCGATGACCAGGAAACTTCGGAGATGATGATCACTGCCGAGGTCCTGGCCGACGATTCGATCGGATTTCATTACAGGGTGTCGTCAGAAACGGATTATGATTACCTGGAATTTTATGTTGATAATGTGAAAAAAGGATCCTGGTCGGGCAACCTTGGCTGGTCCTATGCTTCCTATCCTGTGACTACTGGACTGCGTACTTTTCAATGGAAATACGTCAAAGACTGGATGTCAAGTTCAGGAGAAGATGCTGCCTGGGTCGATTATATTTCCTTCCCGCCCATCTACACCCCCGTATCCGTGGATGAAATCCCTGATTCATTCACCCTTACCGTCTATCCAAATCCTTCCAGGAGTCATCTGGTCCTGGAATATGAATTCAGGCAGGTTACACCCGTGCATTTCCTACTCATGAATACAACGGGACAAACAATTCTTGAACACCGTCTCCCTTCTGCTTCAACGCCGTGTTCAGGGACTGTATCCCTGGATATCAGCGGGCTGGAACAGGGAGTTTATTACCTGCGGGCAGTAACTCCTACCGGTTCAATCGTCAGGAAAATCATTAAAATACAATAATAACCCTGTATGTATTTTTATTACACCACTTTAAAACCTTTTTTATGAGCCAGCTTTTACGTTACCTGATCCTGAGCACCCTTGCATTCTTTATCCTGACTACGCTGGCTGCCCAGCAGCAGCCGGGAAAACACCTTCCAAAAGCCGTCAAAGGCAAGGAGCACCTGATCGATACGCGGATCGACAACATGACCTACTGGAAACAGATGGCGGAAAAAGGTTATGTGGTAGTGGCTCCCTATGTCCCGGTCAAACAGGCGATTTACACGGGTAGCAGGATCGTTTCCGGGAGTGTACGGTATGACGACTCTCCGGACAAGCCCCTGACCCAGCAAAACTCAACACAGAGTGAGAACTCGGTCTTTGTCAATCCCAATGACCACCTGAATGTCCTTCAGTCGAACAACTCCACAACCAATCCTGTAAGTGCACTCTACGGAGCCAATGACTTTTTCACCTTTGACGGGGGAGAAACCTGGGAAGGCGAAATCGAGGGTACCGGCGGTGAAAATTCAGGGGATCCCTCGGTGGCGATCAGCAGCGACGGAAGATATTATGTGGGTTACATTCACAGCAATATGGACCAGGGTGTTTCCTATTCCACCGACCAGGGGCAGACCTGGACCGCCGTGCAGTGTGCGGGAGGCGGGTATATCCTGGATAAGAACCATCTGTGGGTGGATAACAGCCCGACAAGTTCCTACAATGGAAATCTTTATTCAGCCTGGACCAACTTCCAGGGCGGCCCCAACGAAAATGAAATCGAGATCGTGCGTACCACCGATGGCGGGGTAAGTTACTCCAGCCGCCTTGGGATCAGCCATGCTGTCAATGCCGGAAGCCACAACCAGGGGGTCAATATACAGACCGGGCCTGATGGGCAAGTCTATGTTGCATGGACCATCTATGACGGATGGCCGACCGACGAAACTGCGATGGGATTTGCCAAATCACTGGACGGAGGCGTCACCTATGAACCCGCCACGCGAATCATAACCAATATCCGCGGCATCCGGACATCGGAAACATCAAAAGATATGCGTGTGAATTCCTTTCCCTCCATGGCCGCCGACATCAGCAACGGGGCATACCGGGGTAACCTGTACCTTGTTTGGACCAATATCGGGGTGCCTGGGATCAACAGCGGACCCGACATCGATATCTATATGATCAAATCATCCGATGAGGGTGAAACCTGGTCGGATCCTATCCGCATAAACCAGGATCCTTCGGGACTGGGTAACCAGCATTACTTCCCCTGGATCACCTGTGACCCCGCGTTCGGAACCCTGAGCGTCATTTTCTATGACGACAGAAATGTATCCAACTCCCAGTGCGAGGTTTTCTGTGCCGTTTCAAGCGATGGCGGCGATACCTGGGAGGATTTCAAGGTCAGTGACATCGCCTTCACACCGGCACCGGTCGAAGGACTGGCAGGAGGATACATGGGTGATTACCTGGGCATTTCCGCCAATAACCGTTCGGTATATCCGGTGTGGACCGATAACCGCATGGGGCATGTGATGGCCTTTGTATCACCTTTTCAAACCGGTCCGCCTCCCAACCAGCCCTGGTTGATCTACGCTGCGCACCAGGTCAACGACTCGCAGGGGAATGGCAACGGACAGGCGGATTTCGGTGAATCCATCCTCATCGACGTTACGATGGAAAACATCGGGGATCAGCCTGCTTTAGCCGTTCATTCAGTCCTGTCTGCTGAAAATCCATTTGTCACCCTGACCGACAACGAAGAAAATTTCGGTGATTTCAGTGTGGAAGAAATAAAATCCTTTCAGGGCGTCTTTGCACTGACACTCAGTCCCTCAGTCACTGACGGTGAGGATATTGAATTTTTACTAACCTCCACCGATGCAAACGACAGCACCTTCCGGAGTACATTCAGGATCACACCACACGCACCAGCCATAAAAATCGGGCAGATGACTGTATTGGACCCGCTCGGGAACAATAATGGCAGGCTGGATCCGGGCGAAACCGCTGACCTTGTCGTTGTCACTTCCAACCCGGGGGATTACACGGCCAATAACGCAACAGCCACTCTTTCAAGCAGCAGCTCAGAAATCACCCTGAACACGACCACTGCCGATCTGGGTGACCTTGGGGCTGGTGAAAACACTTCAGCCGCCTTCAACATCACGGTCTCAGAAAACGCTGTCACCGGTTCAGCTGCACTGTTTGATTACCAGGTCGTCACCGAGTTCCACGCGGCACAGCAGGACTTCGTACAGAAGATCGGACTGATCGTGGATGACTTCGAATCGGGAGACTTTTCAGCCTTCAATTGGAAATTCGGGGGCAATTCGCCCTGGACCATGACCGGCTCCGGTGCTTTTGAAGGTTCGTATTGTCCTGTGTCCGGCCTGATCGGGAATAATTCGTTTTCAGAACTCAGGATTGAGTATGATGTCATGTTCAATGACAGCATCTCGTTTTACAAACAAGTATCCTCTGAACAAGATTATGACTACCTGTCGTTTTACATTGACGGTGTTCTGCAGGATCAGTGGTCGGGAGAGGATGGCTGGACCAGGGTCGCTTTTGCGGTTACTGCCGGGGAACATTCGTTCAAATGGGTATATTCGAAAGATACGTATGTGACCTCCGGACAGGATAAAGCCTGGATCGATTATGTGGTATTCCCGGCCGAATTACGTACGTCAGCCCAGGCTGGAGCGGATGCGGTAAGTTGTGAAAACACTCCTTTTGCATTGAATGGCGCCGCGACCAAATATAATTCGCTGCTCTGGTCAACAGCGGGTACCGGTACGTTCGATGATCCAACCATTCTGGCACCTGTTTACACACCGGGTGCGGATGATGTTACCGCCGGATCGGTCGCTCTTACCCTGACCGCCACCGGACCGGAACTTACGGTAAGCGATGACATGACGCTTTCCTTTAGCCTGAATCCCACGGTTAATGCAGGCGGTGATATCGCTTTCTGCGGACTGGGAAACATTCCTCTTATGGAACCTCTGGCTGAGCATTACGACAGCCTTCTGTGGACGACCAGCGGCACAGGTACGTTTGCCAATGCGACAGAACTCCAGGCAAAATACATTCCCGGCCCCGATGAGCTTGGACAGACGGTTACGCTGACGCTCACGGCCTTTGCCAGCGATCCCTGCCAGGATGCCAGTGACGAGATGGTGATCACGTTCCTCCAGACACCGGATCCCAGCATTACGGGACCGCTGTCCGTTTGCCGGAATTCAACGGCAAGTTACAGCACGCCACTTCTTGAGTCTTACAGCTATTTCTGGGAAATCGCAGGCGGAACCATCCAGTCGGATCCTGATTCAAACGAGATCACCGTCTTATGGGATACGACAGGCACCGAAAACTGGCTGTCGGTGACCCAGACCAATACTCTCACCACCTGCCAGAGCTCCCAGCCGGTAACGGTTACGGTTCATGAACTTCCCGTTCCCTCCGTTGCAGGGGATCCTTCTGTCTGCGCAAATGAAACCGCAGTCGTTTATTCCACGCCCGCACTGGAAGGTCATACGTACCTGTGGAACATCGAAGGCGGAAGCATCACCGGAGGGCAGGACCGTCCTGAGATCAGCGTTGATTGGGGCACTGACGGAGCAGGGACATTATCCGTACTGGAAATCATTGATTCCACCGGATGCCAGATGAGTGCCGATCTTGCCGTGACGATTCATTCCCTGCCGGTCGTTTCCCTGGGCAACGACACCAGCATCTGCCACAATCACACCCTTACACTGGATGCAGGCAATCCGGGGGCAACGTATCTCTGGTCAACCGGTGAGACCACCCGGATGATCACGATCGACACCACCGGAGCCGGCATCGGAGGAACAAAGGTTCTTTCAGTAACGGTTACCGATGCGGAGGGATGTTTTTCAAAGGACGACCGGTCGGTCTATTTTGAAGATTGCACCGGAATGGATGAAAACGCGTGGGCGATCGACGTGAACCTTTACCCGAATCCCGGAACGGGTCTATTTACACTGGTACTGAATGCACAGCGGCTTGATGGGATTGACCTGTTCATCCTGGATTCCAGGGGCACAAGGGTTTATCAGGAAAGCAACATCCGGCTCAGCGGGCAGAACCAGCTTACGCTGGACCTGAATGCACTTGGCGAAGGTGTTTATTTCCTGCATCTTACCAGCCAGGGTTCGTCTGCAGTCAAAAAAATGGTGATCCAGCGGTAGACGCCAATATCCCATCAAAATATCGTTTTATCGAATGAATAACAAAAATAAATTGCCATAATTTGTAATAACGGTTTTGTTACCCATTCATCATCCTCCCTATGCCTTCCCAGCATGTCATCATCTGCATCCAGGATGGAAAAATATTCTTTAACGACCATCTGTTTCTTCCCATCGGAAGATCCAATTTACCGATTGAACATCTGCCTGTTGAAAGGATCAAAAACGTCTTCTGGGAAATAGAACAATTGTCCTTTGATAAAAACGCCCATATCCTGAAAGCCAGGGTCAGCAATTACTTTGTCCGCGAAACGGAGACCTTTCAACAACAAAGTCCCAAGGCTGCCATTGATTTCATCGAATTCACCGGACTGGTGGATGTTCCGTCACTGAAAAAATGCCTCCTCTACTCCATGACAGAGTTGCCCAATCTCGACAGGGCCGTCATCGAAGCGTTTGAAAGCATCAATCATCCTTCGTTGCACGACAAGCCAGCAGAGATAAAACGAAAAAACCTCCTTTTTCGATCCTCCCCTTCCCATGAACTGATCAACAAAGAATTCAGCATCTCCTTTAAGGATGCGGCCTTCAAACTGGGTTATGTGGTTTTTGAACACCCGGTGCAGGAAACCGGAGAACTGGTCAGATTCAAGATCCGCAATGATTTCCTTATCCCTGAGTTCGACCTGATCAAAAGTTACTTCATGAAGGCACTGGGGACCCGAAAATTCAATGTTAGTGCCAGGATCACGATGGAGAACAGGAAAGTTGTCCATGCAGAAGCAACATCCAGGATCATCAGTTTGATCAACGAAGAATTGATCGACACCATCCGGAATATCCGCACGCTGGGAATCACCAGACCTCCATTCCGTGGCCCTATCGATAAGTCGTTGTTCACTTCCAGCGATATTTTCGATGAATTTTCGGCCGACGAACGGGAAGGCAACGTTTTTGACCAGTCGGAGGAAGAGATCCTGAAATTTTTGCTCGAAAAATCGAAGGTGCGAAACCGAAAACAGCTGGAATACCTGGCCGGTCAAAAACAGGTGCCGGGATCAAAATTAAAATTCACCCTTCATCCTTTTTTTGGCTTCCTGTTCACTATTGCAGGGGAACGCATGAACCACTTTGTCTGGGAACTGCTGAACTCCCACGCCACCTATATCTGGAGCATTGGCAAGGGGGATGATGAACTTGATCTACAGGTTCGCCGCGTGGAAGATGCGATCAACCAGGTCCGTAACAGCGGCCGCGAGCAGTATAAACTTGCCTGGCGGACCTCTCCGAACGACCCCGACCTGATCTTCAATGTCATCGTTCACGAAAACGTGAGTTCTCCTTTCATAGAAGGCTTTGTCATGTGGCGGCACCGGCTGAATGAACTGATCGTTTGATCAGGAGGATATCTGATTAACGATTAACCGATATTTGATTTTTGAGTTGATTTTTGCTCTTTGATTTTTCCTCTTTGATTTTAAAAAAGTTAATCTGCTTGCTAATTACACCGAACTATTCTACTTTTGTTACCCTTCTAACCATCAAAATTTTTAATCATGAGAAGATTTTTCTTTTTGACCTGTGTGGTATCGTGTTTCACCCTTTCATCCATCGCCCAGATCTACACCATCCAGTTTGAAAAACCACAGCTGGAAGAGGTGCGTGACGGCTATAGCCTCATCGTTTACGAAAACTGCCTGAACATGGGCAGGGAGGGAACCCCGGAGATTCCGTACTACGGTGCGGAGTACCTGTTATCACCCGGCCATGAACTTAAAGAGGTCCGGATCCTTTCGGCCACCTATTATCCCACCCAAACCGGTATCCGGATCAAACCAGCCGTAAAGCCTGTCCCCATTTCCCGGTACACGGGCGAAACGGTCACACTCAGGCAAGACTCGGTCATCTACAACTCCGCTGAGCCCTATCCGGCAAAAATGATTGACAATGCCTCCACGCACTTTCTCAACGGCCACTCCATAGGGGCATTCACCGTTTGCCCGGTCGTTTACGAACCGGTTTCCGAAAAGGTTCAATTTCTCAGGGAACTGACCCTGGAAATTTTATCAGCACCAACCGACAGGGCAGGGGAATCATCCGCCTTGCGCAGATCTTCGGCACTGATTGACAAAAGGATCAACCAGATCGTTCGTAACCCTGAACTGCTGTACACCTACACATACGCCAATACCAGGGACGATGATCCGTATGACCTGCTGCTGATCTCCAACAACGCCCTTATGCCTGCTTTTGAAGATTATGTGGAGTTCAAGGAGTCAACCGGTTTTTTTGTCAAGACGATCACGACCGAGGAAATCTATTCAACCTATACGGGGCAGGATAATGCCGATAAGATCCGGAACTGCATCAAAGATTATTACCAGAACAACGGCATCTCCTATGTCATCCTGGGTGGCGACGGGGACCCGGCCAGCGGCACCGACAACATCATCCCTCCCCGTGGACTGGATGCCCTTGATGACAGCAACATCCCCTCGGATATGTACTATGCCGGCCTCGACGGGAACTGGAATACCGATGGTGACAACTACTGGGGCGAACCCAATGAATGGGATCTTTACTCCGAAGTGAGCATCGGCCGCATCTGTGTTGATAACGTACAGGAAATACAGAGTTTTGTCAATAAACTGATTAAATATCAGGATACGCCGGTGGTGGCAGATATCGAAAAAGCGCTCATGGTGGGAGAACAACTGAATTCAAATACCTGGGGCGGAACCTATAAGGATGAGATCGCCAACGGAAGCAGCGCCAACGGGTACACCACCGAGGGGATCTCACCCAATTTCGAGGTTTCCAAATTGTACGAAATGACGTCGATGTGGTATAAGGAAGATATTTTTGAGCAGTTCAACCAGGAAGGGGTGAACCTGGTGAACCACCTGGGCCACTCCAATGTCACCTATAACATGAAAATGTACAACTCCGACCTGACCACCACCAATTTTACGAACGACGGAATTACCAGGGGTTTTGTTGTCGGATACAGCCAGGGCTGCTATAACGGTTCTTTCGACAACCGTGACGACGGGGGAGGCTATGGCGGGACCGACTGTTTTGCTGAGGTTTTCACCAACCTGCCGACCGGTGAAGTGGCAACCATTGCCAACTCCCGCTACGGTTGGTATAACCCGGGAGGGACCAACAGTTCATCACAGTACTATGACCGCGAGTTTTACGATGCCATTTTTGGGGAAGACATTACCCGGGTGGGAGATGTCAATGCCCGGTCAAAAGAGGATGATGTGTCCTATATCCAGAATGATGAATATTGTGCCTGGACAGCCTATGAGCTCAACCTCTTCGGCGATCCCAGCATGGACATCTGGACGGCAATCCCCACAGATATCACCGCTGACATCCCCGTATCCATTTCCATCGGCAGCTCATCGATCACGATTACGACCGATGCACCGTACGCCCGTGTTGCTGTTACAGCCAACGACGAACTGATTGGCCGCGGAATCGCTGATGCACAAGGGGACGTCATTGTCGAATTTCCCACGTTGCTGGATCCGGCCCCGCTGTATGTGACCATCACAGCCCATAACCGCAATAAGATAACAGGCGAGGTTCTGGTCATTTCCAACCAGCCCTACCTGATCTTCACCTCATATATGCTGAATGACAACAGTGGCAATGACAATGGCTTCATTGACTTTGGCGAAAACATCTCCATGGCCCTCACGATTAAAAATGTCGGTGATCAGCCTGCATACAATTCAGAAGTGACGATTTCAACCGATAACGAATATGTTACCCTGACCGATGACCATCACGCCTACGGTCTCATCCCCGCCGGTGAATCCAAGACCATTGCCGATGCATTCAGCTTTGAAGTTGCGTCAAACATCCCCGATCAAACGCTGATCGAATTCGACATTACGATCGTGGCGGATGATACCTGGGAAGATGAGGTTGAACTGATCGCACGCGCACCTGAATTTACGACCGGAGCCATATTCTACAACGATTCGGTAGGTGGTAATTCAAGCGGAAGCATCGACGCGGGCGAAACATTGATGGTGATCATCCCGTTGATGAATTCGGGCCACAGCGATGGATCGAATGCCACAGCCAGCCTCTCGACGGGAAGTGTGTATGCAACGATCGAAAACCCCAATGTGGAGATCGAATCATTGCCTGCCGATACCATCATCTATTTGTCCTTTCCTGTTGTAATAGACGATGAAGCACCCATCGGTGCTTTTGTTGACCTGACCATCAACTTTGCCTGTGGTGACTATACCTATCTGCACACATACAACGGTACGATCGGGATCGTTTTTGAGAACTGGGAAACAGGAGACTTCAGCCGGTTTGCCTGGTCATCCACCAGCCAGTTCCCGTGGCAGGTCACCCCTGATAGTCCATACGAGGGAGCTTTCTGCATACGTTCGGGCACCATCAACAATGATGAATCCTCCAACTTTAAATTATCTTATACCGTTCTGGCCAATGACAGCATCTCATTCTTCAGAAAAGTATCCTCCGAAGAAGATGCTGACTATCTCCAGTTCTTCATTGACGATAACCTCATTGCCCAATGGGCTGGCATGTTCGACTGGGAACGGTTCAGTTACCCTGTCAATACAGGTTTTCATACATTCAAATGGGTTTACACAAAAAATTACGATGAATTCAAAGGACTGGACCGGGCGTGGATTGACTATATCGTGTTTCCACCAACCCTGGTGACAACCTGCAATCCCGGTCCGGATACAACGATCTGTGAAGGAGAGGATTACCAATGCCAGGCAGCAGCCACTAATTACTATGCCCTTGAGTGGGAAACCTCCGGGACAGGATCGTTCAGTGCGGCCAACATTCTTACTCCGATCTATTATCCCAGCCAGGGTGATTATAACGCAGGATCCGTCACGCTTACCCTCACTGCCTTCAGTGGCCTTCCCTGCGGGGACATTACCAGGGATTTGATTTTATCGTTTATGCCAGTCCCTGACGCACCAGGAACACCCGCCGGACCTGATTACGTTGATCTGTACTACACGACCACGTCCGACTATGCAATCCAGCCGGTACCTGGAGCCACTTCCTACAACTGGCTTCTGGAACCCCCAACAGCGGGATACATCTCAGGTATGGATGAACTGGGAACGGTGACCTGGAACACGGAATTCACCGGGACCGCTGGCATTAGCGTGGCAGCGCTGAACGAATGTGGAGACAGCGATCATTCAGAGGTGCTTGAAGTACTGGTCAGCAACACCGTCGGCATTGACCAGTTGAATGGCCAGGGTTTCTCCTTGCAAATCCATCCCAATCCTGCCAGTGATGTAGTTTACATCACCGTCTATTCGGATGTTGAGGAGCAGGTTGACCTGACGATCACACACGCCTCCGGCACCAGAGTACTCATTATGAAAGACATCATCATCCATCAAAAGTTCTGTAAAGAACTGGATATAAGTGCCTTGCCAGGCGGGGTCTATTATATAAGGATAACAGGTGAAAACGCGCATGCCGAGAAAAAACTGATCCTTCAGTAAGCTTTGACCCGGCTGTTCATATCCTGCCGTAACGGACAGGTAATTTATATTCTACTTTCTTGAAATTATTCGGTTTATTTACTTATGTAAATCAAATATTTATGGCCAGGAAATACACCATCCTCATTTGCCTTTACCTCCTTTCGAATGCGCTGATCGCTCAGGTTGTCAACGTGAATCCGGATCCCGGCGGTGATCCCTGGCTGGCAGGGGGATTAAGACCATTGACAGCGGATGACTGGGAATTTCTCAACGATCTGCCCCGTTTGACAACACCTCCTGAAAGGGCCGGCCGTGATCTTCCCGCTGCTGTTGATAATACGACACAGCCTTATTTCCGTCCCATTTTCATGCAGGATGGCGGGAGTTGTGGCCAGGCCTCGGGGATGGGATACTGCTTCACCTATGAGATCGATTGTGAACGTGGTGTTCCGGCTGACAATCTGCTGACCCAGTACCCGACCCACTACACCTGGAATTTCCTCAATGGCGGCACCGGCGGTGGATCCTGGCACTTCGACGGATGGGTGATCGTTCAATCGGACGGATGCCCCAACGTGCTGGACTGGGGAGGGGATTATGCCTATGGCGGCTATTCCAGGTGGATGAGCGGCTATGATGAATATTACAACGGAATGCATAATAAGGTGCTGAATATCTTCGCCATCCAGGTTGGCAACGAACAGGGACTGGAAACCCTGAAACACTGGCTTTTTAACCATCTTGGGAAAAAGGAACCGGGAGGACTGGCGGTCTTCGCAGCCGGAGTTTCCAACGATTTTACCATGACCTCCCTGCCAGCAGGTACACCGGAAGCAGGTAAATCCGTCGTGGTCTGGTGGGACGCGGAGGTCAACCACGCCATGACCATCGTCGGCTATAATGATTCCATAAGGTATGATTTCAACGGCGATGGACAGTACACCAACCATATTGATATCAACTCCGATGGAACGGTCAATGTGAAAGACTGGGAGATTGGCGCGCTGAAATTTGCCAACAGCTGGGGAATGGGGTTTGGCGACGGCGGAACGTCCTATATGATGTACAAAGGCCTCGCCGATGCCACCTCCCAGGGAGGGATATGGACCAATACCATCCACGTGATCACCACCCGCCAGGTCTACGATCCTTTTGTCACCCTGAAGGGAACGGTCAAACATACCTCCCGCGACAAGATCCGTTTTATGGCCGGGGTGTCGGCCGACACCAATGCACTGAAACCCGACTATGAAATGACCTTCCCCCTGTTCAGGAATCAGGGAGGGAATCTTTATATGCAGGGAGGCTATTCCGAAGAGGATAAGACCCTCGAATATGGTCTTGACATCACTCCCCTCCTGAGTCAGATCACCTCAGGGCAACCCGCCCGGTTCTTTTTCAGCATTGTTGAAACAGACCCTGCCAATACAGGAACAGGAGAGATGGTTTCACTGAGCCTGACCGATTATACATCCGGAGAAGAGATCATCTTTCCCCAGCAACACCTACCCATTGCCGAAAATGATACTACAACGGTCTCCGTTTGTGCAACGATCAGCTTCAATGCCCCGTCGATCACAACGGAGGA
Source organism: Bacteroidales bacterium (assembly GCA_035342335.1). Lineage (NCBI taxonomy): Bacteria > Pseudomonadati > Bacteroidota > Bacteroidia > Bacteroidales > Bacteroidales bacterium. The sequence goes on along the minus strand of DAOQWY010000001.1, from coordinate 245,383 downwards.
ACTTCCTCCCGCTGTTGTTAATGAACCTTACAATGTGCAACTGGAAGCGTCCGGTGGCACTCCTCCCTATGCATGGGACCTGTTGATCAATTACGAAGAAAATCCCATCATCGGTATCTACCCTGCGATCAATGATGAACTGCTGGTACCAACGGATTACGATGACGGCTATGCCATCAGGGAACTTGAATTTTCTTTCCCGTTCTATGGGGAAACCTACGATCAGGTTACGCTGCTCACCGACGGTTCCATCGTATTCGAAGAAGCATTCGACTATATCCGTGATGAGGAAAAACTGAAAAACAGTAAAGTAATAACGGCTTATTGCGCCGATCTGATGATCTATCCCGGGCAGGGGGATGGCATTTATTACCAGGGGAATGCCAGCAGTGCCACCTTCCGCTGGAAAACTTCCAAATACGATGAGCCTGATGTGGATATTGATGTGGTAGTGGTCCTGAATGCCAGTGGGATTATTGACTTCTATTATGCCAATTCGATGACAGACGGGACAGGATGGGCTTCAGGAATCTCAAAAGGCGACGGTCAGAGCTTTACGATTGCCAGCGTGTCGAACACGAACTCCCTGCCCGACAACTGTGCACTGGAGTTCCGGCCACCTGACTACCCCATGGGGATGAACATCACCGGTGACGGCATTTTCCAGGGTGTGCCGGCCCTTGACAACCATTCCTGGGAGATCACTTTCCGCGTAACGGACTACCTGAATATTGCGTCCACAAAGGCCCTGACGCTGTCCACTGGTCATGTGGACGTACCCGCGCCGGGAGAAATGGCCGGCCAGCTATCGGCCGATGTCCGCCCAAATCCTTTTTCCACCGAAACCAGAATAGGGTTTTACCTTGATCAGATGACGCAGGTGGAATTAAAGATCTACAATCTGGAGGGAAAACAGGTCAAAACGCTGATCCATCCGCGGCCTTTTCAGCCCGGAAGCCATGCGGTCGTCTGGAATGGCTCGACCGACACGGGATCCGTTGCGAAAAACGGAGTGTATCACTATTTTCTGAAAGCCGGTAACCGGATTGGTACCGGTAAGATCGTCCTGCTGAAATAGCAACGACTCTTGTCCAATAATAAGGACTTTATGGACATCATGAAAAACAAACTTCTGCCCATCCTGTTGATGCTGGGGCCCTTGTTATCCGCTGCCCAAAAACATGATGCCGGTCAGGATTCACTGGCCTTTTATTTAAAATCCGGCATTTACACGCCCCTGAACTATTATGATTCGATCTACATCACGTCACTGCCGACCCTGGAGTTACCGGATCATTTCAGGGGAGATAACGCACCGCTGCTCCCGCCCATCGTGGATAATTCAACACAACCGTTCATGCGGCCTGTATTCAACCAGGCAGGTTATTCCTGCGGACAGGCCTCACTGGTCGGGTATAATTTTACCTACGAAATGAATTATGTCAGGAATGCATCAGGGGATGAACCTGAAAACCAGCATCCCACGCATTTTACCTGGAACTGGATGAACGGCTCGAATTACTACGGCGGTGTCAGTTATTATCACTCCATGGAAGTATTGCGGCACGTCGGTGATCCCTCAGTGGAAGATTACGGAGGAATGTCGGCCGGGGGGGAAAAACGGTGGATGTCGGGCTATGACCTGTATTACAATGCCATGCACAACAGGATCCGGGATGCGTTCAATATCCGGACGGATACTTATGAAGGATTTATGACACTCAAGCACTGGGTGCATTCACATCTGGACGATGCTTCAGTTGGTGGTGTAGGTAGTTTTTATGCCAATCAACCCTCTCTTCACGTGTTCCCGGGTGGATCACCGGAAGCGGGTAAACACGTCTGCACCGGCTGGTCATCTTCAGCTTCCCACGCCCTCTGCATTGTAGGTTACAACGATTCCATCCGCTGGGATTACAACGATGACGGCCTGTATACCAATGATCTGGACATCAACGGTGACGGAGTGGTCACGGTTAAAGACTGGGAAGTCGGAGGATTCAAGTTCGTAAACAGTTACGGAGGTGTACCGGGCTGGGGCGACAGCGGGTATTGTTACATGATGTACAAAACAGTGGCAGATGTCTTTGGCGAAGGGGGTATATGGAATAACACGGTGAATGTGCTCAAGCCAAAATACGACTGCAGTCCGCAGCTGACCATGAAAGTCACCCTTACCCACACGTGCAGGTACAGGCTGAAGATCACGGCGGGTGTTTCCGATAATGTCAATGCAACGGCTCCGACCTATGTGATGAGTTTCCCCATCCTTAACTATCAGGGAGAATGCCTGTATATGCAGGGAGGTACGACGGAAGCGGATAAAACGATTGAATTCGGACTGGATATCACTCCCTTGCTGAATTATTTACCACCCGGGCTGGAAGCAAAATTTTTCCTGCAGGTGGAAGAAAGTGATCCTGAAAACTGGGGAACAGGACAGATCAATTCATTTTCACTGATGAATTACACCAGTGGTGTGACTGAAATTCCCTGCAGCGAAACGAATGTTCCCATCCAGCAGAACGCCATGACCCGTTTGTCGGTTGTCGCCGCAATAAATTACAGTGATGTGACCATCCAGACAGCTTCCCTGCCCCCGGCCACTCTCTATGAACCCTATTCTTACACCTTGGCTGCAGCTGGCGGCACCTTGCCGTACGAATGGTCGCTCAGGTACGAATATCAGGAAACATCCTCATCATCGTCCTTCCCGGCCGTTACGGCCGAGCAACTGACTCCGACCAGCAATACGACCGGGTATGCCTTGAAGGCCTTACCGTTCCAATTTCCGTTCTATGGTGAGCTCTATGATACGGTTTATATGTATGTCAATGGTTTTTTGAAATTTGATAACTCCCTGGTCACCTTCCCTTACCATAAGGATAATTACCTGCGGTTCCTCAAAAACAGAAACATAGCACCCAGATTTGACTTCAACCTGCAAATCTATCCCTCCTACGGTGACGGTCTGTGGTACCAGGGAGACTCAACCGGTGCCACGTTCCGGTGGAATGTGTCGCAAACAGGAATGTCATCCACTTCGGATCTGAATATGGTAGTCAAACTGTATCCCGATGGTAAAATTGAGTTCTTTTACGGTACCAGCACCATCCCCTCTTCTGTTGAATGGTACGCGGGTGTCACAAATGGAGACGCCAAAAATTACCATATCCCGTCAGGTTCGGGTGTCAACCCTATGACACAGAATAAAAAAATTCAATTAAATCCCTTCCCGTACCCGCTTGACATGACCATGGATGTCTCCGGACTCTTCCACGGCGCTCCCCAAAAAGCCTATGCACAATTTCCGGTTACCTTTCTGGCTACTGACCAGAATGCTATCTCGTCAAAGAAAACACTGGCGTTCACCACGACAGGCATACAGAGTGATTTTGTGATCCATGCGGGCTCCGACAACACCATTGAGCCAGGGGATACCGTTTTGGTGGATGTGACCCTGAAAAACCTGTCGGATGATCCCTATACCGAAGCGACCATGAAACTCACCACCGAAGATGACATGGTCATCCTAATGGATAACATACAGCCGATCGGTACAATTCAACCGGGAGAGATCCTTATCTTCCAGGATGCATTTTCCTTTCTGGTGGCAGATGCTGTTTCTGACAGGCATCCCATCGCGATGCAACACATCATTACGGCTGTTCAGGATACACTCCAGCGCACGTTGACCTTTACGGCAAGTGCTCCGGTCATCGTTCCGGGATTGCTCACCGTTCAGGATTACGCTGACCAGATACTGGATCCCGGTGAAACATCCAACCTGGTACTTGCACTCCACAATGAAGGCGGAGGAAAAGCGATCCATCTGATCGCAGGCCTCTCTTCGCCCGATCCGTACATCACCATAAATCAGTCGCTGGATACCGTTCTCCTGCTCCCTGCCCATTCCGATACATCTTTTGTTTTCAACATAACCGCATCACCGCAAACTCCCTATGGACATATCGCACCCTTCACTCTGTCGGTCGGGGGAGATCCTGAAGTTCTGATCACCGACAGCCTGTATTTGATCGTGGGTACGATCACAGAAGATTTTGAAACCGGCGATTTCACCAAATTTCCCTGGTATTACGCCGGACAGCAAAACTGGATGATTGAAACCGGAACTATTTACCAGGGAACCTTCAGTGCCAGGTCGGGAACCATCAATGATTCCCAGTCAAGCGCATTGCTGCTCCAGGCAGATGTCCTGTCAACATCCCTGATCTCCTTTTACTCAAAGGTCTCTTCCGAATCAGGTTATGACTTCCTGATCTTTCTGATTGACGGTGCGGAAAAAGGGCGGTGGTCAGGAGAAGCCACCTGGAATAAACATACGTATACGGTCGGGGAAGGTCCGCACATTTTTCAATGGAAATACCAGAAAGATGGAAGCGTGGTCGGGGGAAGTGACTGCGCCTGGATCGATTATGTTGTCATGCCTCCCACCGATGCATTGCTCCTGACCGTTTATGCCGGTAATGATGACACCATATGCCAGGGCAGCACCGTTCAGCTGAATGCCACTGTTTTCAATGCTTCTTCCATTGAATGGTCAACCTCCGGATCAGGAACATTTAACGATCAAACTATATCTGATCCCCTTTATACGCCAGGTATCTCCGATATAAATTCCGGTAATGTCACTCTGACCATCACGGGATCCAATGAGCTGGATTTGGAGCTATCAGATATTATGCAATTGACCATCAGTAGGTTACCATATCCGTTTGCAGGGCCGGACCGTCTTACCTGTGAAGGATCCCCTGTCACGCTTGATGCCGAGGTCACCTACTCCGACTCCACGTTCTGGACGACCGGAGGCGACGGGACCTTTAACGACCCCACCCTGCTGGATGCAACCTACACGCCCGGTCAGGAAGATCTTGCAAATGGGGCAGTCAACCTTTTCCTGACAGCCTTTCCCCATCCGCCCTGCACGCAGAGTCAAGCCGACACCATGTCGATCAGCGTTCAATATGAACCACAGGCGTTCGCCGGTGAAGACGGCTGGGCCTGTGAAAATGCTCCCCGCAACCTTAGCGGAACGGCTGTGAATTCCGGTTCAATCCTTTGGGAGTCATTGGGAGACGGTATTTTCAACGATCCCACCCTCTTGTCAGCGACCTATACGCCAGGACCGGAAGATATCAGCCTGGGCACGGCAGAACTAACGCTGAAAGCATTTGGAATCGATCCATGCACAGGTTCGGATATAGACAGCATCATCCTGACACTGGATCCGGGACCGATGGTTGATGCCGGGGAGGACCAGACGATCCTTTACAACACTTCCGCCACGCTTCAAGGAATGGCCAGCGGAGGATCAGGTGATTACAGTTATTACTGGGAGCCCGGGGCCTACCTGGAGGATCCGGGTGTGCAAAATCCCGTGACCATCCCCCTGACCAGTCCCGTCACGTTCAAACTGACCGCAACAGACAACAGTACGGGATGCCCGCAGAGCGACGAAATGACGGTCTTCATCGAAGGCAGCCCGTTCGAACTGACGGTCACGGCCACGCCCAACCCCGCCTGCACAGGCAATGTTGTCCAGCTGTTTGCCGATGCCCAGGGATCCACGGGACCTTTCAGCTATTCCTGGACCTCAGATCCTCCCGGATTTAGCTCCGGCCTTCAAAATCCAACGGACACACCGCTGGTCAATACAACCTACTACGCAAGCGTTACCGATAACCTGAACAATGTCATTCAGGATTTTGTGCCGGTAGTACTGGTTGACCCACCGTTTGCCTCAGCCGGCGATGATGCAACCGTATGCCTGGGGGACTCCTATATGCTTCAGGGTCAGGCAGATAATTACACCGAAATTCAATGGTATACCTTTGGTGATGGTTCCTTTGATGATGCCTCCCTGCTTCACGCCATTTACACCCCCGGACCTGCTGACCTCGTCGCCGGTGATGCCCTTCTGCAAATCCTTGTCACCGGGATCGAACCCTGTAACATACCTGCCCCTGACATGATGGTGCTCTCCTACTGGCCTGAAACGCAGGTTACGCTCAGCGAATTGCCTGACCTATGCCTCGACGATCCTCCCTGGATGCTCACCGGTGGCTCCCCTGAAGGAGGTATCTATTCAGGCACCGGTGTCGTCGATGAATATTTTTACCCTGACATTTCCGGTGCCGGTACCTTCGTGATCACCTATACCTATACGGATGAGAACCAATGCAGTTTCTCCGCAAGCCAACCCATCACCGTGGATGAATGTACCGGAATCAACAAACAGAATGAACAGTCAGCGATCAAGGTCATCCCGAACCCCAATCACGGTATTTTTAAGGTTCAGATGGATGCCCTGCTGGAAGAAATGGTTTTTCTGAGGATCATGGATCCTGCGGGTAATCTTGTCTACGAGCATGATCTGCCGGTCAGGTCAGGCAGAAATGACGTGGAGATAAACCTCAGCTGCCTGAAATCAGGAGTATATATCCTGACGGTCATCAGCAACGGCACCCTGGCGACCAGGAAAATAGTGATATTCTGATCAGTCCATCTGCCGGAAGTAGGACCTGTTGGCCCTGCATATCGGACATACCCAGCCTTCAGGAAGGTCTTCCCAGGCTGTTCCCGGTGGAATGCCATTACGGGGATCTCCTTCAGCGGGATCATATACATATCCACAGATCTGGCATACATATTCTCCCCTGCTGCCACTCTGTTCTTCTGACTGCTCCTGATCCACATAAGTGGGAGCGTTCGGAGGAGCAAATGCCTTCCTGACATTCCGGTAATAGGCATAGGTAAGTGGTTCCTTTCTGTCATCCAGGATGACGGCATCCACAACCTCGCCAATGAATAAGATATGGGTTCCCTGGTCGTAGGAATTGACGACCCTGCATTCAAAATAGGCAAGGGCATCCGTGAGAACGATCGGGGAACCCGTTTTCCCATAGCTCACCTCCACGTGACTGAACTTCCGGGATGGATCCGGATTGGGATCAACCGATGAATAGCCAAAAGTCCGGATCATTTCCATGCTTGCATCCTTATGCAAAACCGACAGGGAGAAAGACTTGCTGTACTGGATGGCCGAGATTGTCTGGTTGTTCTTATGGCAGCTGATGGCAATCCGGGGTGGCTCAGCGGTGACCTGAAAAGCAGTATTGGCAACAAAACCTGATAGATCCTCCTCTTTACGGGCACAAACCAGGTAGATTCCGTAGGAAAGTTTAAAAAAGGCCTGATGATTCATCTTCGTATGATGTCTGATCATTAAGATTTGAATGATGATTCAAATGTAACGCATATTTTTTCATCAATATTTAATTTTTCATATTTGAATAATTTATATCTTTATTTGCAGTACTCAGGATGGTTAAAAAAACGATATGAATACACCTTTTAAAGCCCTTATCGTTGACGATGAAGCCAGTGCACGGGAAATTCTTGAAAAATTTTTATCCGGCTTTCCCGAATGCAGGATCGTTGGGAAAGAAGCGGATGCAGACTCAGCACTGAAGGCAGTCCTGTTCCATCACCCGGATATCATCTTTCTCGATATTGAAATGCCGTTTAAAAACGGATTTGACCTGATCAGGGAGATCCGGAAGTACCCCATCGCTCCGACGATCGTCTTTGTAACGGCCTACAACGAATATGCTATCCTGGCCATAAAGCTTGCAGCATTCGATTATATACTCAAACCCATTGATCCGGATGAACTGAAACAGTGCATCTATAAGTTCCTGTCAGAAAAAGGGAAGATGGACGTTGGACAGAAATTGGACAATCTGATCAGAGAGGTTGATCATACATTCAAGTTGCGTTTCAATATCCGGACAGGGTACCTGATGATCGAACCGAATGAGATAGTGTATTTCGTTGCTGACGGAAGCTATACCGATATTGTCCTGCTCGATGAAAAGAGAGAAACCATCAGCCAGAGCATAGGCAAACTTGAAGAAACCCTGACGAATCAGTTTTTTCGCATCAACCGCTCGGTGATCATCAACCTTTCTTACCTTCGAAAAATTAACCGCCACAGAAATGAGTGCATTCTGTCGGCAGGAGGAAAAGAGTATTTATTCAGCATCCCGTCCAAACACATCAGGCTCCTGGATGAACTTAAACTATAGTGGCTTCGTAAAAGAAGTGGGGGTGTTCATCCGGAAAACGTATGCCTTCATAGAATAAGTCGACTTTTTCTTGGATTAGAATCCGCAAGTATCTAATTTTATCCCGTTACTTCGTCTTAGAGGAGGTGTAGTAATTCCCGCAACGCCTCATGGAATACAAGCAAGAGAACTTATCTAATGAGGCAAAAACCGCCGGTGAACACCGGCGGTTTCTTTTTTTGCGCGAATGACGTCGACTTCGGGCATTCCTTGGTGACTCATTTCCCCTTATCTTTGCAAAGTAAGGCCATACCTGATGCAATCCGCCAAAAAAACAGCCCTCCTCCTCATCCTTTTCCTCCTGTTCATCCCTTTCGTGCAGAACCAATTACACATTTTCCCGATCCGGCCCCTGAATGGCGATTTTATCCTGCCGGAAAAACCTGCACTGCAAAAATCCGGCTGGCTCTCGGGTGATTTCCAGGCAAAATACAACCCTTACCTGGAACAATGCCTTGGCCTTCACAACAGCCTGGTCCGGCTCCATAACCAGATCGACTTTACACTATTTAAAAAAGTCCATGCAGAAGGTGTGGTTATCGGCAGGCATAACGTCCTTCATGAACAGGACTATATCCGGGCCTGGACAGGAGAGGATTTCATTGGCTCAACGACCTGGGATAAGAAACTGGGACGGCTGAAATTCGTCCAGGACCACCTGAAGAAGACCTACGGTATCGATCTGGTACCTGTTCTGGAGCCCAGCAAGGCACGCTTCAGCCCCGAAACCCTTCCCGAAGGACCGGCTGAACGGAAAAAAGAACCCTCCAACTACACGTACATTGTTAAAAAACTTAACGAGTTGAACATCAGATTCCTCGACCTGAATGCCTGCTACCTTGCCCTGAAGGATACCTCCCGCTACGACCTTTATCCCAGGTACGGAGTTCACTGGAGCGTGTACGGAATGACACTGATGGCGGACACGATGGTCAAATACATTGAGCGCATGCGTCAGATCGACATGCCCGACTTTTCCGTTGAACGGATTATCGTCTCTGATTCACTGCGCGACACCGACTACGATGCGGCCAAACCGCTAAACCTGCTCTTTGAACTGCCGCACGGCCCCATGGCCTACCCGGTGATCCGTTTCGAAGACCGGAAAGGCAAAACCCGTCCGGATGTCCTGGTCGAAGGCGACAGTTATTACTGGAATATCTATAACGCCCGGATCCCCGACCATTGCTTTAACAATCATGCTTTTTGGTACTTCAATGCACTGGTCTATCCCGATTCCTACGATGATTCCACCTTTACGGCCGATCTGGATATCCGGGCAGAAGTCGAAAAAAAGGATGTCATCCTGATCATGTCCACCGAGCGGTTTCTTTTCAAGTACGACTGGGGCTTTACTGATGCTCTTTTTGAGGCGTACACCCCTGATCTTGAACCGGATCCTCATTATTCCTACGAAAACAACATCCGTGAGAATGTACAATTCTTTGATGAACTGGTTGTGAGGGCACAGCAACAAAATAAAACCCTGGAGAAAATCATTCATCAGGAAGCGGATTATATGTTCAAAAAGAACGATCTGACGGGTTACCTTAAAAGAAAGGGCACGGATTATCACCGATCGGTCATTGCCGCTGATACGGCGTGGATGCGCACCATTGAACAACAGGCGGCGGATTCAGGACTTACAGTTGAGGAAACGTTGAACCGGCACGCCGGGTTCATGTTCTGGAAACAATACCCCGACCTTTACTCCCGGTGGGGCTCGATAAAAAACATTCAGAAAGAAATCGAAAACGACAGTTCGATGCTTGCCCGGGTGATGGAAGGGTATTCCGGTTATTGCCTGCCCCGGGAGGAAGTCCTTTACCAGGAGGCCTGCCGGCAATACAGGATCTCACAGGGTCAGCAGGAAATGGCCCTGGAGATCGAACGCATCATCCAAACCATCCGGAATGATCCCGCCTGGATGGAAGCCATTGCCCAAAAGGCAGCAAAGCAAAACCGAACGACGGAGGAAATGCTCCGGCTGGATGCAATGTGGATGCTGGAGCGACAGAAAAAATAAACATCTTCAATGTCCTTACAGTTTGATTATGACAGGGCGAATCATACGCAAACAAATACCGGCCTGGTGGCGGAATGTGTTACTGATCCTGCTGACAGGGCTGCTGCTGTTTTTATCCTTCAACCGCCACAGCAAAACAGGCTTGCATAATTACCACAGTGAGATCTGGGGCGACAAAGCCGGATATTATGCTTACCTTCCGGCAGCTTTTATCCATTCTTTTAACGCATCCAGGTTTCCGCAGGGCATCGATACGGCCACAGGGAATGGATTCCGGCTGGATAGCGCGACGAACCGGGTTGTCACCAAATATACGTGCGGTGTGGCCGTGATGATGACACCTTTTTTCCTGACCACCCACGCCATCGTGGCGCTGTCAGATGCGCCCGGGGACGGATTCTCCCAACCATACCACAAAATGATCAATGTGGCGGCAGTGTTCTATCTGATGGCGGGACTCATCCTATGGTACCGCGTGCTGAGGAGGTATTTTTCGAAAGGCATTTCGCTCATTACGATCACAGCCCTTTTCCTGGGGACAACTCTTTTTTACTATGCTGTTGACGAAACGGGCATGTCGCACGTCTACTCCTTCTTCCTGTTCAGCCTGTACCTTTTCGCAGTGCAGCGGGTGTTTTCCGAATCCGGATCCGCCCTGAAATGGATCATCCTCACCGGACTTGCCGCTGCAATGATCATACTGGTCAGACCCGTGAATGCTGTCTTTTTACCGGTAATCATCTTCCTGGATGCGGCAACGCGCGAAGAAATTTCAAAGAGGATCTCATTCCTGCTGAAATGGGAACACGTGCTCATCCTGCTTTTCATAGCTTTTCTACTTTTTCTTCCACAACTGCTCTACTGGAATTACACGTATGATAAATTCATAATCTATACGTATCACGGGGAAGGATTTACGAACCTGCTCTCTCCAAAGATCACCGAATACCTCTTTTCCACCAACAATGGACTGATCCTGTACAATCCGGTCCTTCTGTTCGGTTTCACCGGTACCATCCTGATGCTGATCCGGCATAAAGACAACGGGAGGACGTTGGCCGTTCTGTTGCTGGTGATCATTTACCTTTTCTCCTCCTGGTGGAACTGGTACTATGGCTGTGGATACGGGAACAGAAGCTTTACGGAATACACCACCGTAATGGCTTTGCCTTTTGGCTATCTGGCAAATACAATCCTGAACCGCCCACGGAAAGCCTTGAAATGGTGCTGGATCATCCTTGTTTGCATCCTGGTTGTTTTGAACCTGAAAATGATCTATTCGTGGGATGGGTGCTGGTACGGTGTTACCTGGGACTGGAACAAATTCCTTGATTTACTTGTCTCCCCTCCGAAATGAACGATCCATGAAAACAGACGCACAGAAACAGGAGATCGTGGCACTGGCATCGACTGGATGCTTTCTGGTCATTTTCATTCTGATCGCCTTTGTAAAAGATGGAACCGGTGATTCTGGTGACAGCATTGAACACTACCTGATCTCGCGGTTTGCATTTGTTCACCCTGAACTGTATCTTCACCACTGGGGCAAGCCGGTTTTCACCCTGTTAAGCTCGCCGTTTTCACAGTTTGGTTTCACAGGGATGAAGATCTTCAACTGCATTGTGGCGGCTTTTACGGGGTATTTTACCATTAAGGTTGCCTCGGTGATCGTGGGTATAAAAGATTACCCACCCCCTCGGTCCCCCTCCCTGCGAGCAGGGAGGGGGAAGTCTTCCACTTTTCTTCTCCCCCTCCCTGCGAGCAGGGAGGGGGCCAGGGGGTGGGTACCTTTCCCTTACCTGGCATTATGCTTCCTCTTTGCCGCCCCCGTCTACTTCAAGTACATCTTTTCCGGGATGACGGAGCATTTGCTCGGCCTGGCCCTGATCGCATCGATTTATCTGATGTTGAAAAAAAACACAACCCTTTCTGTCCTGATCGTTTCCGTCATGCCCTTTATGCGTTCCGAGGGACTGATCATCGCGGGGGTGTTTGCCCTGTATCTTCTCGTGAAAAAACAGTACCGGTATCTGCCTTTACTGCTGACCGGACATGGGATCTACGGAATCATCGGCTATTTTTACTATCACGATCTTTTATGGGTATTCAGCCGGATCCCTTACCTGAGCCTTGACAGTTGGTATGGTGCCGGCCACTGGCCGGATTTTATTTTCAAGCTTTATTATGTGATCGGATTACCCCTGTCGGGGATGCTCCTACTGGGATTGCTCCGGATGGCAGTGAACCTGATCAGGAAACGGCACATCGTGCCTCATCCCTTCTTCACGGAAGAACTTCTGCTGGTCTATGGTTCTTTTCTGGCCTTTTTCCTGGCCCACACGGTTTTCTGGGCGCTGGGCATCTTCAATTCAATGGGATTGGGAAGGGTCCTGAATTCAGTCATTCCCCTGACAGCCATTATCGGTATGCGCGGATTGGAATGGATCACCTCCACCCGGTTCCACTGGCTCAACAGAATCCTTTTCTACGGCATCCTGGCATTCATCATCTCATTTCCTTTTCTGGGAAATCCGGCATCCCTGAAATGGGACAGGGATCTGGATCTGTCGGCTGACCAGAAACTGATCAACGAGGTCATTCCCGGGATAATAAAAGGGTCCTCCGGGAATTTATACCTCTACTCCCACCCCTATGTTGGAATGCAACTGGGCATTGACCCGTATGACCCAGCGCAACGGGGCAAGATCGCAGCGATCAGGCACCCCGGGAAATTGCCCGGCAATACAGTCGTCGTCTGGGATTCCTGGTTCTCGGTGACCGAAGAAGGTTACACCTTTGAAAACCTTTCAGCTTTTGACTTTCTGGTCTTGGACACCCTGCGGATTTCCAGGGAGGATTCCACCAAAAAGATCGCTATCTTTGTGATGAAAGACACCGGAAGTCAATGAAATTTTCAACTCTGATCGTTCCAGCCCAATCCCGACTCCTTCCCGGGTTAACCTTCTGGTTTACTTTCTGTTTCCTTATGATAACCTTTCAGGTACAGTCCCTGGCCATCTATGATTCCATTTGGGTGAACAACGACACGATCGGCAGGTACAATAAACTGGAGGTCAGTGTCATCATGACGGCGCAGTACATGAATCCGTTCGATTACAGCCAGGTCAATCTGAAAGGGCAGTTCACCTCGCCATCCGGAACAGTCTACCAGGTGGATGGATTCTATTACCAGGACTATTTACCCAATCCGCCGGATGGTCCTCTGATCCCGAACGACCCGCCCTACTGGAAGATCCGGTTCAGTCCGAAAGAGACCGGTACATGGTTCTATATGGTGGTTTGCAAGGATGCAACAGGCACCTCCTATTCGGCGACGTACTCCTTTGTTTGCCTTCCCTCCGCCAATCCCGGATTTATCAGCAATACCGGCACCTACTTTCAGAAATTCAGCAACGGGGAACACTTTTTCCCGGTCGGAATGTCCATCCCCTGGAATTTATATGCAGGAGGGTTTTATGTTTATGAAACCTGGATGGACAGCCTGATTGCCAGCCATTCCAATTTCATCAAGATCATCCTGGCCCCCTGGTCATTCGGCATCGAATGGAGCAATACCGGATTGGGCAATTACACGAACCGGATGAACATCGCCTGGTGGCTCGACTGGGTGCTGAACAAGTCGGAAGAGGAAGGGCTTTACCTGCAAATCTGTCCGCTGATCCATAATGAAGTCTCCACGCTGAGCAACAACGATTGGCAATGGAGTCCCTACAAAGCGACGAACGGTGGCCCGTGCCAGAACACGTGGGATTTTTATACCAACGCCACCGCACGCTCTTATTACAAACAAAAACTCCGCTACATCAATGCCCGCTGGGGCTATTCCTCCCATCTCTCCGCCTGGGAGCTGTTCACAGAAACAGACAATACCGGTGACTTTGACGACTATCAGGATGAGATCAATTCCTGGCTGACGGTGACCGGCCAGTATCTGGATTCACTGGATATCCATCATCGCCCCATTTCACCAAGTTATGCCAATTTCAGCCATGATCCCGAAATGTGGGAAAACACTATGACCGACTTCACGCAGATCCATCTTTACAAGACGACACCCGACCTTGAGCTTGCCTTATGGGCAGGCACACGGCATTACCTCACCCAATGGAACAAACCCAACATCATCGGCGAATTCGGGCTCGGGCATTCCCCAACCGAGATCATCGCCCTGGATCCTACCGGCATCTCGCTTCACAACTCGCTCTGGGCCACTGCTTTATCAGGTTCATTCGGAGCAGCCACCGCCTGGCACTGGGATAGCTATATCCATACACAGCACCTTTATCATCACTTCAAACCGGTGGCACTTTTCATGCAGACCATCCCCCTGCTGCAAAAAAACTATCAACCGGTAAGCGTATTCTGTACGGCGAACAATAACCTGGACACCGAGATCCTGCCAGGATATAAAGTACTCTTTTCCCCTTCACCGGAAAACGAATTCACGGTAGAAACCAGTGGCGACCTTGTGCCTCGGAACAGTTACCTGAATTACATGCTCTATGGATATCTTTACCCGGGCAGCCGGAATCCGCCCCACTTTTTTGTAAATTACACCAAGGCGGGGCAGTTCAGGGTGAAGACCGGAAGCAATGTGTTGTTGTCCACCCTTAAAATTTACGTTGACGGAGTGAAGGTCCTGGAACAGGTTGCCAATTCAAATTCAACCTATACCGTCAATGTGGCAGTGGGGAATCATGAGATTTTTGTCGACAATTCCGGCAGCATGTACATTGAGGTCGAAAAATATGTCTTCGTGAATTATGCTCCGGTATGCAGAAGTTTTGCCCTGAAAGACCCGAACCAGGTGAGCGGCTGGGTTCAGAACCGGTATTACAATTATGCCTATATCAACCAGTACGGGACACCATCCCCGCTGAGCGGCGGCGTGATGAATTTCTCCGGCCTGAACAACAGTTACTATTCATTCCAGTGGTACAATGGTTCGACAGGACTGCCCGATTCATCGTCCATTAAAGCTGTGACCAACGGGAACCTGGTGGTCAGTGTCCCCGGTATCATCTGGGACGCCGCCTATAAGATCACCAGCCTTGATTCGGGCATTGACGCTGATTTCACGGTATCGGACAGCTTGCTCTGCAAGGGCGACACGGCTTCCTTCACCGATCTTTCCACCGGGATCACCACAGGCCGTCAGTGGCAATTCCCGGGCGGGCTGCCTGCCTACTCCACGGTCCCCAATCCGAAAGTGGCCTATAACACTACGGGCACATTTTCCGTCACGTTAAAAGTATTCAATGTGTTCGATACCATCGTCATGATGGATACCCTGCTGATGCAGATCACCACCGTGCCTCAGGTACCAGGTCCCATCAGCGGTCCGCAGCAGGTATGCCCGGGAGGAGAACCGGTTTCGTATCAGGTCAGCCCCATTGGGGGTGCCGACAGTTATCTCTGGACACTGCCACCAGGTATGAACGGGACCAGCACGACAAACCAGATCACCGTAACCCTTGATTCTGTCATGGTCAGCGGCCCGGTCACCGTAAAAGGGATCAATACCTGCGGACAGGGAGCGCCAAAATCGCTGCAGGTGACCGTCCTTCCCTTTCCGGTTATTTCCCAGCAGCCTGAATCCGTGGTGGCGGAATTCAACCAGAACGCCCAGTTTGAGGTTTCCTTCCTTGAAAACCTGAACTATCAATGGCAGATGATGCATCCGGATGGAACAGGATGGGTCAGCCTGGTGGATGATGGGGTATATCAGGGAACTGCGACCAGTGTCCTGAGCATTATTTCGGCTCCCCCGGCATTGAACGATAGATTGTACCACTGCAGGGTCTCCGGCGCCTGCGGCACACCCGTGATTTCACAGGCAGCCAGGCTTTATGTGGTTCCTCCCGGCTGGATGATGACCTTGCAGCCCCAGCACCATCTGATCCACATCCTGGTCAGCGCCTGGCCAACCATCAACGGCGAGCCCATCATCCCAGGCGATTATATTGGCGTTTTCTATGAGAGCGACGGCCAGATGACATGCTCCGGGGTGACAAGGTGGAAGGGGAATATGCCGGTCGACATCCTTGCCTATGGCGATGATCCCGACACCCCGGTAAAAGACGGTTTTATCACCGGAGAAGCTTTCCGGTGGAAAATCCATTCGATGCCGGATGGAGAGGATTTCGATGCCATACCGGAATATGTACTTGGCCCACAGGTTTATACACAGGGAGGTCAAACGCTGTTGGGCGGACTGTCCGCTTTCCGGTACATCCATTCTGTGAACCTGCCGGCAGGCTGGAGCGGCATTTCGTCCTATGTCGTACCCATCAACGATTCCATCGTAGTGCTGTTCGGACCCATCGGAGATTCGCTTGAAGTCCTGTCGGATCCGGAAGACAGCTACTGGCCCGGAGGGAATCTGTATTCCCTGCTTACCTGGAATCCTTACCAGGGATATTTCTGCAAGGTGACAAACAGTGTAACCCTGTTGGTCACCGGAAGTGAAACGACCGATACAGAGGTTTCACTGGTACCTGGATGGAATCTGCTGCCTGTTCTGTCCTCATTTCCTGTTTCTACTACCGAAACCGGCATTTTCTCGGCGCTGGGTACCAACCTGGTCGTTGTCAAGGAAATTGCAGGACCTCAGATCTACTGGCCGTCGATGAACATTTTCACCCTGACAGCCCTGGAACCGGGCAGGGCCTACCTGATCAGGGTGATGGAATCCTGCACGGTACAGTTCCCATCCAATCCCTGAAGCAAAACCTGCCGTTAAGCAAATCAGGGAAAAATCGCTTCCTGACATGGAATGACCAAAACACATTACTTTTGCACAAAACTTACAACAATCCTATGTTAAATACGAACTCTCATTTATTCATAAGGATTTTCACCAGCGTGCTTCTGGTCAATTTCCTGTTTTTCGCGGGCACGTTCACTCCTGCCTATTCCCAGCAGGATAAAGAAATTCCCGTCTGGCAAAAGATGCATTACCTCAGCGAGGAAGAGATGCTGATCCGTTCGTGGGACAACCGCAGCTTCACCCCGACCGATCCGGCGGAGGGACCGGTCTTTAACGTGGCTGAATTCGCCCCGATGCAAGGGGTGCTGATCCGGTACCCGCTCGGCATACCCTATTCCCTGGTCGCTGAAATGTCGGAAGACATCGTTGTGACAACGATCGTCACGGGTGCTGATCAGGAAAATACCGTCAAGAACCTCTACCAGAGCCACGGTGTCGACCTGGAAAACTGCAATTTTATGTACGCACCCACCGATTCGTATTGGACACGGGATTACGGTCCCTGGTTCATCATCGACGGGAATAACGAGTTTGGCATCGTTGATTTTCCCTATAACCGTCCACGGCCTAATGACGACAATGTTCCTGTCGTGCTGGCAGGTGCGCTGGGGATCAACCTGTTTGGAATGGATGTCGTTCATACCGGAGGCAATTACATGACCGACTTTTACGGGAAATCATCCTCCACGACGCTGGTGTACACTGAAAACGCTGACATGAGCCTACAGAATCCTCCCCTGACACCGGATGAGGTTGACTCCAGAATGTTTGACTACCTTGGTCTCAGTGCCTATCATGTCGTGGAGGATCCGCTCAATGATTACATAGAGCATATCGACTGCTGGGGAAAATTCCTGGATGTGGATAAGGTATTGATCGGCCAGGTACCGCCGAGTGATCCCCGGTACAGCGAATTTGAAGGTGTGGCGAATTATTTCGAAGAACAGATCAGTGGATGGGGCAAGCCCTATGAAGTTTACCGGGTTTTCACACCCGGAACTTCGCCCGGCACTCCGTATACCAATTCGCTGATCCTGAACGATAAGGTGTTTGTCCCCCAGACCGGCAGCTCCTGGGACGATGAAGCCATGGATGCTTACCAGGAAGCCATGCCCGGCTATGAGATCATCGGAACCTATGCAGAAGAAGGTCCCGGCTGGCAGAACACCGATGCCATCCACTGCCGAGCCAAGGGAATTGCCGACCTGGGAATGCTCTGGATCAGGCATATGCCGCTATGGGGTACCAAACCCCAGCAGGATAGCTATGCGATCCAGGCCACGATCATTCCACTCAGCGGTGCGGCCATCTCTCCTAACTCGGCAAAAGTCTACTACAAAATCAACAACGGTAATTTTATTCCCCTGGTGATGACCTCCCAGAACGATACGCTCTACACCGCTTCCATTCCGGGTGCCGGGGAAACGGATATCATATCCTACTACCTGACCGTCAGCGACCAGTCGGGGCGGACTGCCAACCACCCGTACATCGGCCCCGCTGATCCGCACCAATTCACCATCCAGATGAATTATGAAGCCGATATCGCCCTGAATGCCGAACAAATCGAAGCTACCTGCCTGACAGGTGAAGCAGCCGGCAGCACCTTTGTCATCTCCAACACCGGTAACATGCAACTCAACTTTGGCATCGATGCGAATATCCTCGAATATAAATACTACTCCTGCCCCATTCCCGACAGTCCTCCTCCGACGGCCTATTCATCCAATACCTTTGATGAATTAGGATGGACCGAGGTTTATGTCGGGGACGACGAAACCATCAGTCGCTGGACCATCGTGTATACCTGGCACACCCTCTATCCCGGACTGTTAAATCACGGTTCTTTCTGGGTGCAATCACCTTTGGGCACTGTCGCAAAAATATCGGGCAATATCTTTCCCGGTACTTACACTAAAAACCTGGATGCATTCAATGGGGAATCCATGATGGGCACCTGGAAGATCTGGATCGAAGACTCCGGCCAGGAAGGCGGGCACCAGGCAACAGGCATTACCATGACGCTGCGAAGCACGTTTGATCCGGGGCCGTGGCTGAGTGTAGTGCCCGACACAGGACAGGTGCTCGCAGGAGGCCAGTCCCAGATCCAGGTGCAGTGCGACGCCGGTGAACTGATGCCCGGTACATACAACGGCCAGCTTTTCATTTCTTCCAATGATCCCGATGAATCCCTGCTGACCCTCCCGGTCCACTTTACAGTTGAATCCCTGCCCTATCTTGCCGTATCCGTGGACTCGCTGATCTACCTGAACTATGACCAGATGACTTACGGTCAGGATTTCACCGTGCTGAATCCAGGCCAGCAGGACATCCTGATCAACACGATCACGAAGGAAGGTATTGGTATGTTTTACTGGTACATTGAACCCTGGGATATTACGCTGCCCTATCTTCTCGGCGGAGGGGATTCGCTGGTCTTTACGGTCAAAGTGGCTCTCCCTGTGCAAGCCCCTCAGGCCTGGATGGTCTATGATACCCTTTATGTCGAATCCGAATTCGATCTTCATAAAGTACTGATCGGCATTGATTATAATCTGATCTCGGGTACCGGCAACGATGCCACTAGGAACACTTCCTTGAGCGTCTATCCCAATCCCTTCAGCGGTCAGGTACTGGTTGAAATGGAATTGAGTGAAGACACTTACCTGAAAACCGAAATCCTCGGTTATAACGGGCAAACCATTCAGATACTGACGGAAGGTAAATTTGGTGTTGGGAAGCACGCATTCACCTGGAACCCGGTGATTGGCAGCGTGCCTGCCGGGATCTATCTGCTGCGCATTTCAACCGAAGATGCCATCATGGTCCGGAAACTGATCCTGATTGAACCCTAAGAGCGGGACCGGGTGCCAGGAATGCATCCTGCTAAAAGGTCACGACGAGTTACGTTTTTATCCTTAAATATACTTATCTTTATAAAAGTTGCCCCCGGACGGGCAACTTTTATACCGTACGTCTGTCTATGAAAAAACGACTGATTGGATGGTCCCTGAGAAGAAGCTGATCGAGGGATGTCTTCAGGGTAAGCGTAAGGCCTGCGCCCTGCTTTACAGGCGCCATGCCGCGACGATGCTTGGCGTGTGTCTGCGCTACTGCCGGAATCTTGCCGAGGCAGAGGATGTACTGCAGGACGGATTCGTCAAGGTTTTTACGAACATCAGCACCTTCAGGCACGAGGGATCGCTGGAAGGCTGGATACGCAGGATCGTGGTTCATACTGCCGTGGATCATTACAACCGGCAATCCAGGGAAGGCCACGCCGTACACCTTGAAGAAATCAATGAAGTGCATATTTCCGACAATCCCGCCGTCGAAGAAGAACAGGATCTTCCGGGGTGTGACCTGACGGAGGATGAACTGATGAAGGTGATACAGGATTTACCCGATGGCTACAGGCTTGTTTTCAATATGTACGCCATTGAAGGCTACTCCCATCAGGAAATTGCCAGGTTGTTAAATATTTCGGTCAATACATCCAAGACCCAGTTGTTCAAGGCCAGGAAAATGCTGCGAAATGTGCTGATCAGCCGCTCTCTTAAGTACGCAATTCAACGGTAACATGAAAAACGAACCCGACAAAATCGATGATCTGTTCAGACAAAAACTGGAAGGGTATCAGGTCGACCCTTCCGGGAAAGTCTGGAAGAATATCCTAAGCCGATACCTTCATCCGCAGTCCGGTCCTTTCCACCTGCTGAATCTGCAGAATATCATCGGGGCGGTCATCCTTGCGGGCGCAGGCATCACTGCCTATGTTCTGCTGCATTCATCCATCACCAGCAAAATGCCCGAAGATAAAATCCTCAGCGGGAGTCTGGTCGAACAGTCCGGATCCAATAACCGGCTGACCTCCCAGGATCCGCTCCCGATCAGCATTCCATCCGAAAATGATCAGGCAAACCCGGTTGAAGCTACCGTGCATCAAACGAATTCCCGGCCGCAGAGCACCCTGATCCGTGAAGACACAGAAACAGGAAACGAAGATGCCGGCCAGAAGACATCTCCGGAAATAAATGAAGCATCGCCTGTTGAATATCTTACCAACGAATCCATCCACCAACTATCCACGCTTCCATCACTCGCTGAACTCGCATCATCCGGCGAAGGGCAGCGATTTGTCGTCAGCAGGCGTAACCTGATGCAAAACATTGACATACAGATGAGAAAACAGGACTACCGAAAGCCTGTACACATTGCAGCGGGGCTGTATTTCTTTCCGGAATGGACAGATTACAGGAATCAGGCGAAGAATTTTCAGTCGGGTTATACACAGGAGATCTTGGCTTCGGTTCAAATGGGCAAATTCATCATTCGCCCGGGATTCGGCATCACCCGTTCCCAGGATGACGGAAATTATGAGATCAGTTACAACAAGTACGAAATGACGGGTTATTACCTGGGGGTCGATTTTGAAACATATGGAATTCCATCGGATTCAATGAGTTATGTTCTGAATGAATATGGATTGTTTGATACGGTTTTTTACAGTGACTCCTACCGGACCGACAATGCCTGCACGTATCTCCAGATCCCCTTGCAGATCGGTTATGAATTCCTGAACTTCAAAAGATTTTCCATGATGGTTGCCGGGGGGCCTTGCCTGTCGCTGTTGCTGAATGAAAAAAAATCAGATCCTGCTTTCCGCGATTTTGCAGCTGAAAACATTATGATGGTAGATCAGACACCTGAAAGAAAGTACAGTAACTGGCAGTTATTGCTGGGTTTGAGTTCGAAGTACATGATCACCGGTAAATTCAGCTTATCACTGGAACCCACATACCGGCAGTATTTCAATTCCACCTATGAAGGGGATGGAACCGGCCGGCCACCCTATTCGTTTGGCATACGTGCAGGAATGACCTATCACTTTTAAGAGAACTGATTGACATTGAAAAAGTTGTAAAATATTTATATTTTTGCAGACAACTGCCGGCAATTTTTACCGTCTGAAGAGTGTCAAGCGTTTTCTGCTAACCAGGCTTAACCAAAACCTCTAAAAAACTAAAACCATGAAAAGGAATCATTTGGTTGCTGTTTTTCTGATCCTCTCGGGTATGTTTACCAGTGCGCAACAAAATTTTATATACATCAGCGGGCATGTAACGGACCTTGACCTGAGCATCCCTGTGAGTGATCATCCTGTTTATGCTGCCTGCAACGACAGCCTTGGATTTTATATCTTTCAAACGGACCAGGAGGGGTATTACGGTGATACGCTCTTTCTCAACACTTCGGGTGTTACTTTCATCAAGATCTATACCTTCGATTGCCAGTACATGGAGCATGACACCCTGGTGACAGTCCTGAGTGGGCCCATTGTGGCCGATTTTGCCATTTGCACGCAAAATGTTCCTTCTGACTGCGAAAATTTCTTTACATTCCTTACTAACGATGGATATACTTTCTCCTTTACCGGCGAAGTGAACTCCACGAAGCCCGCTTCCTTTTTCTGGGATTTTGGCGATGGAACCACCGGAGATGGCCAGTCGGTGACTCATACTTACGCTGAAGCGGATTCGGTCGGTTTTCTCGTGTGCCTCACTACCACATGGGTCATGGATTCAATCCCGAACGACAGCTGCTCTGCCGTTTCCTGCCAGGAAATCGGAGGCAACGGAGGCTGTGAAGATCAGTTTACCCTCACAGGACAGGTGATCATGGGCAACACCTTTGCGGATATCGGGCAGGTATCGCTGTATCTGGCCAACATGTCAGGTGAAATGATGTTAATGACCATTCAGCCCATCGACAGTATCGGCCATTTCTTTTTCACACAGGTTCGCGAAGGCAACTATTACCTTCTGGCCGAGCTGCTGGAAGGTTCCTCGGGCTACGGGAACTACCTGCCCACCTATTATGTGGATGCCATTACCTGGACGGATGCCGAAATGATCACCCTCGGAGAACCCATGAATCCATATACGATCTACCTGGTTCCCGTGGTTGACTACAGCCAGGGAACAGGAGAAATCAACGGAACGGTCAATGCGAGCTATGATCTTTTCAGGGAAGGGTCGCCGGTTCCGGACATCGAAATCATCCTGATGGAGGAGGGTGAACAGGCCATTGCGTATGAATATTCTTCGGACCAAGGCAGTTTTGACTTCCCTTCGCTGGGATGGGGCACCTATAAAGTGCATGCCGAAGTTCCGGGCAAAGTGACCGGTCCCGCCTGGGTGACGCTGGATGAAGAACACCCGGTGGTAACTGTGGAATTTATGATCACACAGACCGAAGTGTACAATACACTTTCCGTGGCAGAACCTGATGTATTCATCCTTTCGGTCGGAGAGGTCTATCCCAATCCGATCGGTGAGGTGGCATACATCCCCATTACGTTGACAAAAGCAGCTCCTCTGTCGGTCAGGATCTTCAACCAGCTGGGACAGGAAGTTTTAACTTCAGAAGATTCGTACAGGGCCGGGGACCATCTTATTCAATTAAATATCAGTCATTTAGATAAAGGTATCTATATCCTTAACCTGGGTAATGACCAAATAGGCGGGATCATTAAGAAAATCATAAAATAAACGGATGAGGACCTGTATTGCTTTATTGCTGACTACCGGCGCATTATTGCTCCTGACGGGATGTCCTTATTTCGAAGGCAGGGAAGATTGTACCTTCACCGGCCAGGTGCAGAACATGGCTTCCATCAATTCCATCTATGATGATTACAATTCCGCCGCACCCTTCATTGAGTCACAAATCGTGCTGAAATTCTCCACAAACCGGAATTCGAACGGACAGGATTTTGATATCATCTTCAAAAACATCACGATCTTTTGTGACTTTGATGACGGCAAGGTGACCATCAGCAACCATTCCAACCTGGATACGGAATTTGAGTACCTGCATACCCTGTTCAGTATGATCAATACGACCGGCAATGAACTTGGTCCGCTGTCGGTAGTTTATCACTACTGGGAAGAAAAAGAGGTGTACCGCAATCACGTCGTTTTCTCGACCGATACCTCCGGCAACCATGATCTTTGTCTGGCCTGGTACGCCCTGGAACGGGATGCCTATTACGATACCATCTACGAAGAATGTGACCTGATCCGGATCAACTCCCTGAACACGGATGCCAATGAATGTTATGTGGGATTTTACGGCGACAATTTCATCACTTACTCTGACTGGTACAACTATCCTGAGAAAATACAGGAGGTTTATTTTTGTTCGGACCGGGATGGGAATTACGACATTTTTCAGACCACTGTTCCTGAAGGCTATGATGAGATCCGTTTTTTCTCGGCCGATACCACCTGGCCAGTGGAAAAGAATACCCTGCTCAGTTCAGAGGCTGATGACAAATGCCCGTTCATCAGCGGGAAGGTGCTCGTGTTCGCCTCAGACAGGCCCGGAGGGTATGGCGGATTTGATCTGTACTATTCACGCAGGGCGGGAGCTACCTGGACCGCACCCCAGAATTTTGGCGACAGGATCAACACAGCCTTCAATGAATACCGTCCGGTCATCATCATGATCAGCGGCTTCACCAACGAATTGATGTTTTTTTCCTCAGACAGGCCTGGCGGAAGCGGCGGATACGACCTGTATTATACCGGCATCCCGCCAATGACCACAGAGGTGTTCGAGGACTAAGAGAACCCATTCAGGGATTATCCGCTGCAAACCATTCCGCAAACGATGTCAAGGTTTCCCTCAGCCGCAGGCTTTGCAGGGTGACGTGTGAAGGAAGCTGCTGGTGTATCCTTCGTGCAAATTCCGCAACCAGGTTTTCGGTGGTGGGCTGGAAATCGGTCACGATCATACGTTGAAAGAGTACATTTCCGGCCTCTTTCACCAAGGCATCCGCCGTATCTTTTCTGAGCACCAGGGCGTGGTCAAAATCATCGATCACCGCTCCTCTTACCAGCGATTTAAGTTCCTTGAAGTCCATGATCATCCCGAATTTCGGGGATAAAGGATCATCAACCGGTTTGCCTATGATGGTTACGAACAGTTCGTAGGTATGTCCGTGAATATGTTTACAGGGCCCGTCATGTCCAGGCAGAGCATGGGCCATTTCGAATGCAAAGGATTTTGTAAGACGGATTACGGACATTGTGTAGCGATAAAATGATTATTATGGTCATTTGCTCGGCGCTGTGCGCCTCGCGTCATTAATGGTCATTCGTTGTTATTTGCTCGGCCCTTCGGGCCTCGCGTCATTAATGGTCATTCGTTGTATAACAAATAACTATGAATGACAATGAATGGCTTCGAATGACTTCGAATGACTATATCTTCTCCAACTCCACCGTAAAATGCCTCAGCAAGGGTGCTTCGCGAGTGATCTTGTACCCGGTGGTGATGGCATCCCTGCGGTCGTAAATGTTTTTGAGCGCTGCGGCCACCACATCCAT
The DNA here is from genome assembly GCA_035342335.1 of Bacteroidales bacterium. Classification (NCBI taxonomy): domain Bacteria; kingdom Pseudomonadati; phylum Bacteroidota; class Bacteroidia; order Bacteroidales; species Bacteroidales bacterium. Next base: position 220,027 of record DAOQWY010000001.1, on the reverse strand, counting down.
GTGATTATTGGTATAGACCCGGCGGGGAATGGTAAGCCGCATCATTTCCAGCGATGGATACCTGGGCTGGCGTGTGACCGGATCCCTGTCGGTCATCAGGGCACCTATTTCCACACCCCTCACTCCTGCTTCCCTGTAAAGTTCAACCACCAATGTCTGGGCGATGAACTGCTCCCTGGGCACACGCGGCAGGAACCGCCTTGCATCAACAAAGACTGCGTGCCCGCCGGCAGGCTGTTGTACGGGGATACCGTAAGCCTGCAGCTGGTTCCAGAGGTATTCCACCTGGCGTACCCGGCTTTCCAGGTAATCAATCTCGGTGCCTTCGTATAATCCCTGCGCGAGCGCATTCATATCCCGCCCCGACATACCGCCGTAGGTATTGAATCCCTCGAACATGATGTTATAAAGGCTGGCTTTGCGCAACAGTTCGGGATCCCTGAAACCGATGAATCCACCCATGTTGACAATGGCATCTTTTTTACTGCTCATCGTAGCCAGGTCGGCACACTGGTACATTTCCCGCACGATCTCCCGGATGGTTTTATGTTCATACCCTTTCTCCCGCTTCTTGATAAAATAGGCATTTTCTGCAAAACGGGCAGAGTCGAACACAACAGGGATCCCATATTTCTTTGCCAGGGCGTGAACCTCCCTGATATTTTCCAGGGATACAGGCTGGCCTCCGGATGTATTGCAGGTGATGGTCAGGATGATGAACGGGATCCGGTCCAAAGGATGGCTTTTAAGCACTTGCTCAAGTTTTCCGGTATCGACATTCCCTTTGAACGGATGAGCGACGGTGGTATCGTACGCCTCATCAATGGTACAATCAACCGCCTCGGCCTTCCGGAACTCGATATGCCCCTTTGTAGTATCGAAATGGGCATTCCCCGGAACAAGGTCCCCTTTTTTGACCAATACGGAGAAGAGCACATTCTCGGCAGCCCTGCCCTGGTGCGTTGGGAGAAAATAATCAAAGCCCATGATATCTTTGACAGCTTCCTTCATTTTATAATACGAAGAAGAGCCTGCGTAGCTTTCATCCCCCAGCATCATCTCCGACCACTGCCGGTCACTCATGGCGCCTGTTCCCGAGTCGGTCAGTAAATCAATGAAAACCTGATCGCTGCGGAGATTGAAAATATTGAACCGGGCCTCCTGTATCCATTGTTCCCTTTCCGAACGGGAACTCCGACGGATAAGCTCCACCATCTTTATCTTATAGGATTCGGCAAAAGGTAATTCCATGGTTTAGAATTAATAAAATAAATCTGTAATGAATTGATTGAGAAAGAGGAAAAAATCACTCCAATAAAAGGAGGAGTCTGAAAGGGTATACGTCCCTTTTTTTTACGTTAAGGTAATTCTTGGAGGCCAGAATGGATAATAGACCGTTCCGGGTCATAGCAATACATTATGGCCCAAAGATATAAAAAAAATGATCCGTTACTGAACCCTGGCAGGCCTGAGTGCAAAAAATACGGCTGACGCTATTCCAAGCAGAATGAACGCCAGCCCAACGATCAGAAACAGAGGAAAACCTGAAGATACCGGCTTCAAGTCGTAGGTGAAGGTGGCATAGCCAAATTCGTCCGTATCTTCTTTAACATTGGAGGCCTTTTTGGGAAAATGAATCGTATTGTTTTGCTGAACAAGCAAGCCGCCGTCATTATAAGTGGTGGTGATCAGGTAGGAGTTATCATCAAGCCGCGAGAAATCCGGATCCTTCATACCCATTTCGGCCAGCCATTCGTTGCCTCCCATATACTGGGCAACACCTTTAGCCTTGAAGGTCACGTTGAACGTCCGCTCCATTTCATCTGATTCGTACTTAAAATCATACAGGTAAAATTGATTCAGGGTCCGCGATATATCCCTTTTGAAGAGCGATATATTTTTCCCGCCATAGGTGTTCTCCCACTGCTGCCATTGTGAAGCGCTCAATTTGGAGCTCACCTCGATCACAGCATTGCCAAGGGAGTCGATCCTGAAAAGCATATTCTGCTTCAACGGTTCGCCAAACTGCCCGGAGGCGATAATGATCCAGAACAGGCACACGATTGTCAACGAATACTTTTTCATGGTCAAATAGGATTATCGGATGGTTGAAACGATTTGACTGATGGTGCCCTGTGCCTGGGAGTAAACATTATAGGGTGCTCCAACGGTGACACCCACCACATTGCCCCCGGAGGGTTTAAAATATCCAACCCAGTTGAATACCCCGCCGTAAGAGGATGATTGCCCTGAGTACCTTGTATAACCCCCGGATACGCCATTGTTCTGGTATTGAATGTTCACTCCGGCGCCCATATAGGCCTGGACAAGGTAATACATTGCCTCATCGGGATTGGATGTACCCTGGAGACGATAGACACTGATGCTTGAGCTTCCATCCGGTGCTTCAATCTGGGAAACCAGAGCCGGGAAACCGGGTGTCGGATTATCATAACGCATCCAGCCATTTGGATAACTTAACCTTACAGGACCCGAGTAATTCAGCATGTTTCCACCTCCGCCTCCGGTATTATCATTTCCGCCGCCCTGATTCTGATTTCCCCCTGTATTGGAAGCTTGCTGGGCGCCACCGACATTGGGATTGAACTGTTTTGCACCCTTACCGCCCCAGGATGCAACCACCTGATCAACTTTCTGACGCAGGAACGAATCATCCCTGAGCTCCATCGGATGCACCCCCCCGGCATACAACTCATGGATATCCGCATACATGTACCGCGGATCACCCTCCTGAATCTTCTGAATGAATTCCTTCAGCTCCGTCATCCCGATTTCAAATGCTTTTTCCGCCGAAGCAACGTTTCCCAACCCTTCACCCCCTATACCGGTCGCCTCAATCGCATAATAATTATTGTTGACCTTGATTCCGGGATAAGCATGTCCGGGAATAAAAAAGATCAGCGGGTTTAAACCAGCACAGGAAAGGACACTCGCATAAAGGGTGGACAACTCGATGCAGAGCCCCGTGTTCCCGGTCACTACCTCTCTGGGTAGACGCACGTGCTGTATCAGCGAACTGATCTCCCCCACATTCAACGGAATCCCCTTGGTCCCGCTGTAAACCATACCCGCCCTCAGCGTAGCTTCATAAACACCAAGCAAAAACCGTACGGCCTCTTCGTCGGTATTATTAACGGAAGCAGCCTCTCCTTTCAATATCTTTTGCTGAATCTGCTGTGTGTAATATTTGATGACCGGATCCTCCGGCGTGATAAAACAGGAAACCAGAGCGAGATTTTCGAACATGTCCGGGTAACTGACAATCTCAGCAGCCGGCATGGAACTGTAAACTAAATCATTGCGCCCCCTCATCTCAAAAGCAAACGACTTTTCAAACTCATCACTCCCTTTCTTCGTTTCGTACTGAATGCGAATGTTCCCCGTTTCCTTCGATGTACTTGTCTTCTCAACAATGGAAGGATTGAAATGAGGATAAACCGTCAGTACGGCGCTCTGTCCCGGAACAAGGCATTTTATTTTGTCCAGATCGGTCCATTCAATGTATCCGGGTACCTGATAAGATACCTTAAGGTTCCTCAGCTCCCCGCCACCCTCATTGTTCAAAACAAGCTTGCATAAATAAAACCTGCCATCCATGGCCTCTTCGTTTGAATAAACCTTGTACGCAGCAGGCATGATGTAACTTGTCGGCTGGATATCCACATCAAGATCACCCTTTCCCACGGCAGGCATCAGAAAATGCAGCAAAAGAAAAATGATCCCGATAATGAAAAATACCAGCGAGAGCCAATATTTTTTCATACTTGGTAAATTAAGATTTTTTTTGTGATCTGTAATTGTTTAGCAAATATAAATAAGGTGAATACGTTTTACAATTAATGCGCTTTATTTCTTATGAGAGATTTCAAACAAAACATTCCATTCAAACGCCTGACAGGGGCAAATTTCATGTATTTATTTGAATAATAATTTATTTGCAGTAATTTAGTGTCAAAATCCGGAATAGTTCAAGTTGATGGAAAACAAAATGAAAATAAAGACGATCCTCTTGTTATTCATGGCCTCATGCACAGGCTTTGTTTTTACTGGTTGCGAGGGGCTGGGCCGCTGCATCGACGGAAATGAAATGGTTGAAACGGAAACAAGGATCACAGGGTCCTTTACTGCCATTTCCTCGGAAAGCTTCTTTGATGTTTTTATCATCCAGGACTCCGTTGAACAAGTCGTTGTGGAAGCTGAATCCAACCTGTTACCCTACATACAAACCGTGGTCGATGGATCTACCTTGGTCCTGCGTGAACAAAAACACCATTGCCTGGATAACAACCTGCCGGTCAGGATCACGGTAAGGGTGAAAAATCTTGAGAAGGTTCACCTGGATGGTTCTGGTTATATTCAGGGAAATTCAGAGTTCGATGCAGCGACGTTTGAGGTTGATCTTTCAGGCTCTGGAAACATTGACCTGGACGTCACTGCCCAGCGTGCCGAAGTGAATATAAGCGGCTCGGGAGACATTGACCTGGGCGCGGGGGCGTCTCAAATCCATGCCAGGATCTCAGGCTCCGGAAACATTACACTGCGGGGGGAAACGGTGAACTCCGACCTGGAAATATCCGGCTCAGGTGACATTAAAGCCTATGGCCTGATCCAGCAGAGCTGCTTCGTCAGGATATCGGGATCCGGAAATGTGTACGTTTTTGTCGACGATTACCTCGATGTGACGATTTCCGGGAGTGGCTCGGTCTACTACAAGGGAAACCCGCAGATTGAAGTATCCATCTCCGGATCCGGCGATGTTGTTCACGGATAGGCAGTGAGCAGCAGGCAATCTGTCCCCGCAAAACAGGGGATCAGCAGTTGATAGTTGAAAGTTGACCATAGAACAATGAATAACAATTTGACAATTTGACAATTTAGCAATGAATGACCATAATTAACGCGAGGTGTCTGGCACCGAGCCAATAACCATAAATAACTCTTTAATGAATGAAAACATATGGATTTGTCATTTTGATCCTGCTGTCAGGTTCTGTTCTGTTTGCACAGACCGAACCGAATCCTGAAGCGGAGGATGAAAGAATTCAAACCCTTTTTGGCGAAAATGCCGACAACGGAGGCTACGGAGCCCTGATGTTCAACTATTCGCAGATCAACGATAAGGACGCCTTCCTGTTCGGGATGCGCGGAGGATGGCTGCTCGACCATAAGCTGACCATCGGGCTGGGGGGATATGGATTCATCAGCGACCTGGAATGGGATAATGTGAATGATGAACCCGATCACTTCCTTTCAGGAGGTTATGGCGGATTGCTGATCGAGCCGGTTGTTTTCCCGTTCAAACCCGTACACCTCGCCTTTCCCATCCTGATCGGAGCCGGAGGAATGGCCATGGTGGAGAATCACGACCATGATAATGAATGGGATGACTGGGATGTGGATTACGCAGGCGCTTTCTTTGTGTTTGAACCCGGCGTGGAACTCGAACTGAACCTGGCGAAGACTATGCGGGTGGCGTTTGCCGTGACCTACCGCCTTACCCAGGACCTCCAGTTTGGTGATATCGATGAAAACGCCCTGCGTGGATTCAATTATGGCCTGGTGCTGAAGTTCGGCGAGTTCTAGAATGAATGAACTTTTTGCCTATCTTCGCAGGGTTGAAACATCCTAACCCATGCGCACTGCAGTCACTTTACTCCTGGTCAGTTGTGTGTTCACCCTAACCGCCCAGTTTGATACCCATTTTGAGAACAAGACCCTGCGAATTGATTACCAGCATTCGGGAACCAATACCGCGGATTTCTATTCCCTGGATGAGGTGAAGATCCTTCCTTTCTGGGCCGGCTCCAAAGTCAACCTCATCGACCCCTTCGAATATGGTTCTTACCTGATCAAAGCCATCGACATGGCGTCCGGTGAGCTGATCTATTCACACGGGTACAGCACGCTTTTTATGGAATGGCAAACTACGGCTGAAGCCGGAATGATGCAGAAGAGCTTTTCCGAGACCGTGCTCCTTCCTTTACCCAAGGACCAAACACGTGTTGAATTCTATTCGCGTAACCGTTCGGGCATTTTTGAAAAGAAATACGAGTATCGCTATGATCCGTCTGATTACTTTGTCAATCCGGAGCAACGATTTGCTTATCCGGTCTTCGACGTACAACTGTCGGGAGATCCTTCCAAAAAAGTGGACATCGTTATTTTGCCTGACGGATACACGGAAAAGGAATTGAAGAAATTCAAGCAGGATTGCCAGCAGTTTGCTGAAAACCTGTTCAGTTTTGAGCCTTTCCGGTCCAACAGATCAAAATTCAATATCCGGGGAGTACTGGCTCCCTCCTGTGAATCAGGGAACGATATCCCGGCCGATGGTGTCTGGAAAAATTCCATCCTTGAAACCAGCTTTTATACCTTCGACAGCGAACGTTACTGCATGACCAGGGCCAACAGGACCATGCACGACCTGGCCGCAAATGCTCCCTATGATCAGATCTATATCCTGGTGAATCAGGAAAAATACGGAGGAGGAGGCATCTATAACCAGTATTGTGTGAGCGTAAGCGGCAACCTCAGTTCGGCAAAGATCATCGTGCATGAATTTGGTCATGGCTTTGCAGGACTGGGTGATGAATATATGGGAGATGTTTCCTACAACGACTTCTACCCGCTGGATGTGGAACCCTGGGAGCCCAATCTGACCACCATGGTTGATTTTGACAGGAAATGGGATTCCCTGGTTCAACCCGGTGTACCGGTTCCAACGCCCGATAGCGGGGAATATGAGCATGTGATTGGGGTCTTTGAAGGCGGAGGCTATGCCACCAGGGGGATCTACCGCCCTGCCCATGATTGCCTGATGAATACCTTCAGGGTAAATGACTTCTGTGGAGTTTGCCAGAAAGCCATTCAGCAAATGATTGATTTCTATTCCAAGTAACCAAGTCGGGAAATCCTTACTTTTGTGACACAAAATTTTTAGCATAGCAGAGCGGATATGATCATTAAATTAAATGAACTGGTAGAGCTGGCGAAGAAGCGGCCCAAAAGGAAAATTGCCATTGCGGCTGCAGATGATTACGAGGTACTGGAAGCGATCCGGAATGCAGTGAAGGAGGGTCTGGTCGAGCCGGTACTGATCGGGCACAAACCGAAGATCACCACCATTGCGGAAGAGCTGGATTTCGACATGAACACCTGCGAGATCATCCATGTTCCTGACTCGGTTCAGGCTGCCATGGAGGCCACCCGGCTGGTCCGCGAAGGCTATGCCGATGTGCTGATGAAAGGACTGGTCAGCACACAATACCTTCTCAGAGCCGTGCTGGATAAGGAGAACGGACTGAGATCGGGAGAATTGCTGAGCCATGTCGCTTTTTTTGAGTCCCCCTATTACCACAAGCTTCTCGGCCTGACCGATGCTGCAATGAATGTCAGTCCGACTTTTGAGGACAAGGTTGCCCTGATCAACAATGCAGTGGATGCCTTTCACAGGCTGGGGACGGAAATACCCAAGGTGGCCGTCATCGGATCGGTCGAAACGATCAATCCCAAGATGGAAGCTACGATGCATGCTGCAACGCTGTCGATGATGAACAAGCGGAACCAGATCAGGGGATGTACCGTGGATGGTCCGCTGGCCCTTGACAATGCTGTATCGAAGAAATCCGCCGAGCTGAAGCATATCGAAAGTGATGTGGCCGGGGATGTTGATCTGATCGTTGCCCCAGAAATCAATGGAGCCAACTTCCTTTACAAAGCCCTGAACTTCATCGGGGGAGCTACCGCCGCAGCGGTCATCATGGGAGCACGCGTGCCGATCGTACTTACATCCCGTGCCGATTCGGAACGCAGTAAATTTCTTTCCATTGCCCTGGCAGCGGCAATGGATTAACATTACGACTCCGGCAAGGATCCAATCACCCTGCCAGAGTCCCCTGACCAACAAACGATGAATATCAGGATTCTGGCCATCAACCCCGGTTCCACCTCAACGAAGATTGCAGTCTTCGAGGAGAACCAGCCCATCTTTGCCAAAACCCTGCGGCATTCACGGGAGGAAATCGCAGCCTTTTCCCGGGTGGCTGACCAGTATGCCTTCAGAAAGCAAATCATCACCGAACAGCTGAAAGAAGCGGATATCGACCTGAATTCCATTCATGCCATCGTGGGCCGGGGAGGACTGCTCAAACCCATTCCCTCGGGCGTATATGCAGTCAACGACCGGATGAAACAGGATCTGATACAGGCCACCTATGGAGAACATGCAAGCAATCTGGGCGGTCTGATCGCTGATGATATCGCGCAGTCGCTGCCCAATACGAAAGCCTTTATCACCAATCCCGTCGTGGTGGATGAACTCAGCGACCTGGCACGGATTGCAGGCCATCCCCTGTTCGAACGCAAAAGCATCTTCCATGCGCTGAATCAGAAAGCGGTTGCTGAAAGCCATTGCCGCTCGGTCATGAAACGGTACGAAGACCTGAACCTTATTGTCATCCACCTCGGAGGCGGTATCTCGGTGGGCGCCCACTGCAAAGGCAAGGTGATCGATGTTAACCAGGCACTCGATGGCGAAGGGCCGTTTACACCCGAACGAAGTGGTACACTTCCCTGCAGTGATCTTGTCAGCCTGTGCTTCAGCGGAAAATATACGCAAAAAGAGATCAAAAAAATGATCTCCGGCGAGGGCGGAATGGTGGCATACCTGGGTACCAACAGCGCCTATGACGTTGAACAGCGGGTGCTCAACGGGGATGCAAAAGCCAAGCTGATCCTGGAAGCCATGGCCTACCAGGTGGCAAAGTCGGTTGGTGCCATGGTCACAGTCCTCAGAAGCGAGGTCGACGGCATACTCATCACAGGAGGGATTGCACACAGTAAACTTTTCGTCAATCAAATCATTGAAAGAATCTACAAGCTGGGTCCCGTCCACGTGTATCCCGGCGAGGATGAGATGCGTGCCCTGGCAGAGAACGGCTTGCGGGTGATTCGCGGAGAAATCCTTGTAAAAGAATACGCATAAGCCGCTGCGTTTCATTTTGAACATTTTCGGTTTACGGTTGTTTATCACTGGAATACGGAATATGCCGATTACACTGAATTTCACGGAAATTTATCCGTGTTCCTCCGTGTCATCAGTGTCATCCTTTTTCTAGCTGAATTAACCTGATCCTGTGATCCATGAATCTATATCCCATTGACACCGGCACCCTCAAACTCGATGGCGGCGCCATGTTTGGCGTAGTGCCAAAATCCCTCTGGTCAAAGGTTTACCCTGCGGATGAGAACAACCTGTGCACCTGGGCAATGCGTTGCCTCCTGGTGGAAACCGGCAACCGGAGACTATTGATCGACAATGGTGCAGGCGATTATCACGATGAAAAATTCAAAAGGCTGTACGGGCTCGACCAAGAGGGCGCTCTGGAGAAGTCCCTGGCAGCCCACGGATACACCAGCGATGATATTACGGATGTTCTGCTGACCCACCTCCATTTTGATCACTGCGGCGGTAGTGTAAAGTACAGTGATGACCGGTCGAGCCTGGTTCCGGCCTTCCCGAAAGCCACTTACTGGATCAGCAAAACCCAGTGGGAAAATGCCCTCCATCCCAACAAAAGGGAAAAAGCCTCTTTTCTAAGGGAAAGCTTTGCACTTCTGCACGAAAACAACCAACTTCAATTCATCGAACGGGAAGGCGAGCTGTTCCCCGGCATTTCCCTCCGGATCTTCAATGGCCATACCGACGGACAGGTCATTCCGTTCATCCGGTATCAAAATACGACCGTGGTCTTCACGGCCGACCTGATTCCCTCATCTGCCCACATCCCTCTTCCCTGGATTCTATCGTTCGACATGCAGCCCATGATCACCCTGAAGGAAAAAGAAGAATTTCTGAATGCAGCCGCCGATCATCAGTATGTTCTGTTCCTTGAACATGATATTTTTACTGAATGCTGTACGGTGCAGCGAACGGAAAAGGGAGTTCGGGTGAAAGACAGATTGGAACTTTAGTTTATTTAACCACTAAGGACACACAAAGGATTTCACAAAGGAGCACTAAGATTAAAGGATTATCCTTCTTATGCCATCTTTTAAATGACGGACATTGAAATTAACGAGTAAAGCTAACCAGCTACCTGATAATCTGAGGTACGTCAGTACCTGGGCGAAATGAACATCTGTAAATGCTTCAACGGACTTGATCTCAACAATGATTTGTTTTTCAACAAATAAGTCAATCCGGTATCCTGCTTCCAATTTAACAGTTCTGTAAACCAGAGGCAAGGCTTTTTGTTTTTCGACTTTCAGTCCGCATTGTATAATTTCATAGTAAAGACATTCTTCATAAGCGTTTTCCAATAATCCAGGACCTAAAGCGGAATGAACCCGGAAAGCGCAATTCAATACCTGCCTGAAATTCTCTTCTGTATCATGACTCACCATATCCATTTGTATTTCCTTAGTGAAATCCTTCGTGTTCCTTAGTGGTTAAGCAAAAGGGAAAATCATCCTACAACTCATTTAATACAGAAATGTTAAAAATGTTACCCTGAGATGAACAAAAATTAAGAGTAGATGATGAAATTTTTCTAACTTGCAACGGAAACCAGTCAAAACCAGCAACCGTGTTCAAGTTAGAAAGCAAGCTCGATGTGAACTCCGCCGAGTTCAAAAAAAACAGGGAAGATTACCTGATTCTTCTTAACCGCTACAAAGAGATTCACTCCCAGGTCATTAAGGGCGGGCCCGAAAAGGCGGTTCAGAAGCATAAAGAACGGGGCAAGCTTCTTGCCCGGGAACGGATCGATAAACTGACCGATCCCAACACACCGTTTCTTGAGCTTTCTTCCCTGGCTGCCTATGAGATCATGGACAATGAACATCCGTCGGCCGGGATCGTTACCGGCATCGGTGTGATCCACGGCCGGGAAACGGTGCTCATCGCCAATGATGCGACTGTAAAAGGCGGTACCTACATCAAGGAAACGATCAAGAAACATCTGCGCGCCCAGGAGATCGCCATGGACAATAACCTGCCCTGTGTATACCTGGTGGATTCCGGCGGCATATTTCTGCCCGAACAGGCCAATGTATTTGCCGACCGGGACCATTTCGGCCGTTTTTTCTACAACCAGGCCAGAATGTCGGCCATGCGCATTCCCCAGATCTCGATCGTTATGGGCTCGTGCACGGCAGGAGGAGCCTATGTTCCGGCCATGAGCGATGAAGCGATCATCATCAAGAACCAGGGGACCATCTTTCTGGGAGGACCGCCGCTCGTCAAAGCCGCCACCGGTGAGGTGGTCACACCCGAAGAGCTGGGAGGCGCCGATGTGCATACTTCCATCTCGGGTGTGGCAGACCATTACGCCGAGGATGATATCCATGCGATCCAGATGTGCCGGAATATTTTCCAGAACCTCAACAAACCCCAGCGGCAGGAGCTGGATATGCAACCTGTGGAAGAGCCTGCTTATGATCCGGAAGAAATCTATGGCATTGCGCCGCTGGATTTCAGAAAACTGATCGATCCGCGCGAGATCATCATGCGAACAGTGGATGGCAGCCGCTTTCACGAGTTCAAAGAGCGTTACGGCCCGACGCTGGTCACCGGATTTGCCCATATCATGGGCTTTCCGGTCGGGATACTGGCTAACAATGGCGTTCTGTTTTCCGAATCGGCCCTGAAAGCTACCCACTTCATCGAATTATGCTGTTCACGAAAGATCCCTCTGGTTTTCCTGCAGAACATCACCGGGTTCATCGTCGGCAAGGATTTCGAACGCAAGGGGATCGCAAAGGACGGGGCCAAGATGGTACACGCCGTTGCCAATGCCACTGTGCCCAAATTCACCGTGATCTTTGGCGGCTCGTTCGGTGCAGGTAATTACGGCATGGCAGGTAGGGCCTACAGCCCGCGGCTGCTTTTCATGTGGCCCAACTCCAAAATATCAGTCATGGGCGGAATGCAGGCCTCCGGTGTGTTGATCCAGGTCAAGGAAGAAGCCTATAAGGCAAAAGGGCAGCAGATGCCCCAGGAAGAGATCGATGCGCTGCGCAAAAGCATCACGGATAAATACGACCAGGAGGGTTCGGCCTATTTCAGCACCGCACGGCTGTGGGACGACGGCATCATTGATCCGGTGGACACCCGCAAGGTGCTGGCCATGGGGATCTCCGCCTCCCTGAACCGTGAATTTGATGACCAGCGTTTTGGCGTTTTCCGAATGTGAACAGGTTGCAGGTACGCAGAATGAGCGATGAACCAAAGAACAATTTAACAGTTTAACAGTTTGACAATCGAGCCATGAAATCCTTCACATCCCTTGAATTTGAACTTGCCGACCGTACGGGCACCATCTGGCTCAACCGGCCGGATAAACACAATGCGATGACCGCCGAGATGATCGGGGAGATCATCGAATGCTTCGACACGGTCAATGCGATGCCGGAGGTCAGGATCGTTGTTTTGAGAGGACGGGGCCCTTCGTTCTGCGCCGGAGCCGACCTGAACTATATGAAAGGCATTGCAGCGTTCGGCTTTGAAGAGAACTACCACGACAGCCTGCAACTTGCCAGGTGCTTCAACACGATCTATACGTGCACCAAACCGACGATCGCAGTGGTTCACGGGGCTGCCATCGGCGGCGCAAACGGATTGCTGTCAGCCTGCGATTTTGTCTATTGTACCGATGACACAAAATTTGCTTTTGCAGAAGTCAAACTGGGCATCGTACCAGCAACCATCTCTCCTTACGTGATCAAACGCATCGGCGAATACGGTGCCCGTGACCTGATGATCACCGGCAGGCGTTTTTTGGGGAAAGAAGCAGCGTTTTTCCGCCTGGTGAATCAATCCGTTGCCGCGGAAGAGCTGGATACTACCGTTAATACGACCATTAAAAGCCTGATGACCAGCGGACCTGCAGCCATGACTGCCTGCAAGAAACTGATCCACGCTATCTCCAACGATCTCTCCACGGATACCGTGATGGATTACACCGCCCGGCTGATCGCCGAACTGAGGGCTTCGGCCGAAGGACAGGAAGGTATGGCCTCCTTCCTCGAAAAACGTCCGCCCAGCTGGACGCAACAAGGGTAAACGTTTAAGATAACCTGAGTGCTATGGCAAAACGACAGATCAAATTCAGCCTTCTATACCGCGACATGTGGCAGTCGTCGGGGAAATACGTTCCCCGGGTCGACCAGCTTAAGAAGATCGCTCCGGTGATCATCGATATGGGTTGCTTTGCCCGGATTGAAACCAATGGGGGTGCCTTTGAACAGGTATGCCTTCTGTTTGGTGAAAATCCCAACCAGACGGTTCCTGAATGGACCAAACCATTCAACGAGGCAGGTATACAGACCCATATGCTCGAAAGGGCGCTGAACGGCATCCGCATGTTCCCCGTGCCTGCCGATGTACGAAAACTGATGTACAGGGTAAAAAAAGAACAGGGCGTTGACATTGCCCGGTCGTTCTGCGGACTGAACGATCCGAGGAACCTTGAACTTTCCATCAGAGGGGCCAAACAGGCAGGCATGATCTCCCAGGCTGCCCTCAGCATAACGCATTCACCTGTCCACACGGTTGAATATTACATGAATGTGGTGGATAAAGCGGTGGAATTCGGTACCGATGAGATTGCCCTGAAGGATATGTCGGGCGTGGGCCGGCCGGTTCTGCTTGGCCGGCTGGTCAGGGCCATCAAAGAGAATTACCCGCACCTGCCGGTACAGTATCACGGTCATTCCGGCCCGGGCTTTTCCGTGGCCTCCATGCTGGAAGTGGCAAAAGCCGGTGCAGACATCCTGGATGTGGCCATGGAACCGCTTTCCTGGGGCATGGTGCATCCCGATGTGATCACCATCCAGGAAATGCTGAAAGATGCCGGATTTGACGTGCCCGAGATCAACATGCACGCCTATATGGAAGCACGAGCCCTGAATCAGAGCTTCATGGATGACTTCCTCGGCTATTTCATCGATCCGAAAAACAGATATGTCAGCTCCCTCATGATCCAGTCGGGGCTGCCGGGAGGAATGATGGGCAGTTTGATGGCTGACCTCAAGGGGGTGCACACCGCGATCAACATGGCCCTGAGAGAACACCATAAAAACGAACTCACCGAGGACGAACTGCTGGTGAACCTCTTCGAAGAAACAGCCTTCGTCTGGCCGAAACTGGGCTATCCGCCCCTGGTCACACCTTTCAGCCAGTATGTAAAAAATGTGGCCCTGCTGAATATCGTCCAACAAGCCAAAGGGGAAGAGCGGTATTCGATGATGGACGAAAATACCTGGAGCATGATCCTGGGTAAGGCCGGCAAACTGCCCGGTCCGCTGGCACCTGAAATCCTCCGGCTGGCCGAAAAGAAAGGCAAGGAGTTCTACTCGGGAACACCGCAGGATCTCTACCCTGATGCCCTGGAAAAGTACCGAGCTGAAATGAAACAACTGGGCTGGGATACGGGGAAAAACGATGAAGAACTGTTTGAATTTGCCATGCACGAAACACAGTACCGCGACTATAAATCCGGGCTGGCTAAAAAAAGATTCCTCGAAGAAATTGAAAAAATAAAATCCCAAAGTGAACCAAGAAAAATAACAACCGCCGTGAAAGACAAGCAAGCCCCCAGCAGAACCGGATACAGCAAAGAACCCGTTGACCTGCCCGTTGCACTGGCAGGCTTCCTGGCGTACACCCTGAACAGCAGGCTAATCCCCTCTGAATCTGTACGCACCAATGGCGACAGTGTCTGGACATCCATTGGATTCTGGAGAAGTCACATGACGGTGACGATTCTCCACGACAAGACAGGGATTCCTGTCAAAATAAAGGTTCCGTCCAATGGAAACTATGAATTCCAGATCAACGACTGCAACTACCGGGTCAAACTGCTCCACATAGGCCTCGGAGAGGTTGATTTCAGCGTGAACGACCAGAGTTACTTTGCGGGCATCACCGCTACAGAAGGTGACTATTCCCGGGTGATCATCAATCAGAAGGAATTTTTGCTGATGCGAACCGATCTGCTTGCAGATGAATCGTTGGCACACACCAGTGCCTCAGCGGCCGGCAGCAGTGAGAACAGGATCATTGCACCCATCCCGGGAAGGATCTTCCGGATCAATGTCAAGGAAGGCGACACGATCGGCAAAGGGGAGGTGGTACTGGTGATCGACGCAATGAAGATGGAAAACAACATCCTTTCGAAAAGAGAAGGCACGGTCAAAAAAATCCTTGTCAAGCTGGATGACATGGTGGAAGCCGGTGCCAGGCTGATCGAGATGGAATAATACCTACCGTTATGGACTTTGAACTTTCCGAAGTGCAGCAAATGATCCGTGAAACCGTACGCGACTTTGCTGAAAGAGAAGTCAAACCCGTTGCCCAGAAGCTGGACGAAAATTCAGAATTCTCCCTGGATCTTACCCGTAAAATGGGAGAACTCGGACTCTTCGGCATGTACCTGCCGGAAAAGTACGGTGGACAGGGGCTCGATTATCTTTCCTACATCATTGCCATTGAAGAACTTGCCCGCGTCGACAGTTCACAGGCTGCCACTCTCGCGGCGCACAACTCCCTCGGCATCGGACCGCTGTACCAGTATGGCACCGAAGAACAAAAAATGAACTACCTCCCCAGGTTGTGCACGGGGGAAGCCCTGTGGGGCTTTGGATTGACCGAACCCAACGCCGGATCCGATTCCAGAGGGACAAAAACCGTTGCCGAACTGAAAGATGGCCAATGGATCATTAATGGATCCAAGATATTCATTACCAATGCATCATCCGAAATAACCATTGGCAGCACGGTTCAGACGGTAAGCGGCGACACCGGGGGTAAAAGGGAATTCACCTGCATCATCGTCGAACAGAACACGCCTGGCTTCAAGGCAGTGACCATGCACAACAAGCTCCTGTGGAGAGCTTCCAACACGGCGGAGCTTTATTTTGACGACTGCCGGGTGCCGGAAGGGAACCTGCTGGGCAAACGGGGAGAAGGATCCCATATCATGCTCAGCACCCTCGACAGCGGACGGCTTTCCATCGCGGCCATGGGACTCGGACTGGCGCAAGGGGCCTTCGAAATGGCCATGCACTATGCAAAGGAACGTAAGCAGTTCGGGCAACCCATCATCAATTTCCAGGTCAATGCCTTCAAACTGGCCGATATGGCCGTGAAGATCGAACATGCCAGGATATTTCTCTATAAAGCCTGCTGGCTGAAGGATAACCATAAACCGTTCGGGAAAGAATCAGCCATGGCTAAGCTTTACTGTTCGGAAGTGGCCAGGGAGGTCGCCGATGAAGCGGTCCAGCTCCACGGAGGCTACGGCCTGATGAAGGATTATGCTATTGAACGGTTCTTCCGCGACCAGCGCCTGCTGCAGATCGGGGAAGGTACCTCGGAAATACAGCGGATGGTCATCGCCAGGCATATCGGCTGCTGAGCCACGCATGAAAAAGATTTCCATAACCGAAAGCCCCAGGGATGCTATCCAGGGCTTACCGGCATTCATTCCCGCACAAACCAAAGCGGATTATGTCAATGCGCTGTTAAAAGTGGGATTCGATATCATTGACTTTGGAAGTTTTGTTTCTATAAAGGCCATTCCCCAGCTGAGCGATACGGATAAGGTGGTTAAAAGGCTGGATATCTCAGGATCGGCATCGCGGTTGATGGTGATCATCGGTAACCTCAAAGGAGCGGAGGTGGCCTGCCGGTTCCCGGCGATCACCTGGCTCTCGTTCCCCTTCTCCATGTCGGAAACCTTCCTCAAACTGAACATCAACTCCGGTTTCGACAGGGCCAGGCTCCTGATCGACGACCTGCTGGTTCTGTGCGATAAGAAAGGCAAATCCCTGATGGTGTATCTGACCATGGCTTTCGGAAACCCATACGGAGATCCCTGGAATCCCGACCTGGTATGGCGAATGATCGAGAACCTGCAGGCAGCGGGAGTGAAACATTTTGCCTTGTCGGATATCACCGGCGTGGCAACCAAAGAGAGTATCGGGGTGATCTATTCCGTGCTGCAGTCAGATTTTGCGGGCCATTCGTTTGCACTCCATCTTCATACGACACCGGATTCATGGTTCGACAAGATCGAAACGGCTTTCCGGAACGGATGTACCCATTTTGACTCCGTCATCCACGGTTACGGAGGTTGTCCGATGACCGGCTACGAATTGCTGGGTAACCTGAACACCCTATCCCTGGTGGATTACTTTCAGCAAAAGGATATGGATCTGAATCTCAATCAGGAAGCGTTACTGAATGCTGCTGAGAAAGCACGTTCCTTTTATGACTCCGGGAAATATAGTTAGAAATTTGCATATAAATATTTTCTTATCCAATTCTTGTAATTTTTTGTATATTTGACCTCCTGAATCAATCATGAAAGATTTTCTTTTTTGTTATTTTTTAGTCAATTAATAATCAATTAATTAAGTTTAAATCAAATTTTTAGAACATGAAAAAACTACTGCAATTATCCATGGCATTCCTCCTTCTCTTTGCCATTGCCAGCATGACATCCTGCAAAGATGATGAAGAAGAAGAACCCGAGGTTCTGGCCAGTTTTACTTCTGTTGCCGATGGACTTACTGTAACGTTTACGAATACATCGCAAAACGCAGCCACGTACCTGTGGGATTTCGGCGATACCCAAACCTCAACTGAAGTGAGCCCTGTGCACACGTATGCTGATCTGGGTACCTATACGGTCAAACTAACCGCTTATTCTCCCAAAGGAAAGCTCCACACGTACCAGAACAATGTTACCTGTGTTGACCCCGATGCTGAATTGACCAAACTGGTGGGAACCTTTGAAGAAGGTCAAAAGACGTGGAGACTGATCCGTGACGTGAGCACGGGGGTTTACCCGCTCGAAGTCGGTCCCGCGGATCATTCCACCATCTGGTGGGCCTTTGGGCTCCAGGAAGACCTTGCCAACCGTACCTGTATGCTGAACGATGAATGGACTTTTGTGCGTGAGGGAAGTAAAATGTTATTCAGGGCCAATGGTGATTACTGGGCAGAAGGGGGCGTTTTTAACCCTGCCAATATCTGTGCAAGTACGGATCAGATGCTTGGGCCCAATGGTGAAGACCTGTCAGCCTGGGGTGATGGAGATCATACCTTTGTTCTGAACATGACAGCCACCCCGCCTACACTTCAGGTAGTGGGACTGGGTGCTTACATTGGCCTGTGCAAGGAAGGAACCGGGACAGAGGTTACCGTTCCTCAACAGGAAGTCACCTATGAAATCATTTCGCTGGTCGACGGAACGACCGATAGCCTGATCGTACAGGGTTCCTATATGGATAATGGAGGATACTGGAGATTCGCACTGGTTCACTATGACAATCCTGCTGATGAGCCTCCCATCCCTCAACCCAAGCCGGTTCCGGCCTATGATATGGTCGTTGATGGACTGACGGTAACCTTTACCAATACAACGCAGTACGGACAGACCTATCTGTGGGATTTCGGCGACGGACAGACCTCGACCGAAAAAGATCCGGTTCATGTTTACGCAGCGGGCGGATTCTTCAACGTCACAATGACCGCCACCAATTCCTTCGGCAGCGCCAGCCTTCTGAAACCCTTGTTCCTGGTTGGCAACACCCCGCCTCTCACCGCAGATCTGCTTCAGGGTGGTCCCTGGAAGATCGTTGTGGCTGAAAAGACCATTTTCGTCGGATCCACCATGGGCAATTCCGACTGGTGGGCAGTGCCACTGAGCTTCCTGACCGGCGGCGGAACCGGTGGTGATGACTGGTCATGCATGGTGGATGATGAATTCACCTTCGGCGCTGGCGGTGTCTACACCTATGATGGAAAAGGCCTGGTCCGCAACGACGGATACCTTGTTGCTGGAGGACAGAATGGTTGTGTTGAAGAGTCTGCAGTGACGGGAAATGGAACGTACTTCCTTTCAGGTACCCACTCGTGGGCATTGACTCCTGCTGCAGGAGAAAACAGAGCGCTCATCACGTTGACGAACGGTCCTGACAGAGCAGCCTTCATTGGTTTCTACAAAGGATACTACGGTGGCGAAAATACCGATAGCAACAATCCTCCCAACGGCGGAAACCCGACCAATATCTATGATGTGATGGGCTATGCCCAGGGAGTGACCTATGAGTATCTGTTCGTTTCTGTAGACCTTGACGGGGCTGGACCTGGTACTTCGTCCTGGTCAGCGATTCTCTACCGGTAATCCTTAGGATTATCTTTTAATCTCTGAAAATCAGGAGTGAGCAGGATCCAGTCTTGGCTTACTCCTGATTTTTTAATTTAATCTTCATACCCATGAAATCACTGTTCACGATCCTGTTAACATCCGCTGCATTCCTGTGCTTTTCACAGGAAACACTGCTCTGGAGTGATGAATTCAATGGCTCCGGCGTTCCTGACCCGGAAAAATGGTCGTACGACCTTGGCGCCAGCGGATGGGGCAACAATGAAATTCAAAACTATACCGACAGCTATCAGAATGCGCGAATGGAAGGCGGCGTTCTGGCCATCGAAGCTCATAAATACGGTACATCCTGGACTTCCGCACGCCTGCAGACCAACAACAAATTTGAATTCAAATACGGCCGCGTGGTCTTCCGTGCCAAGCTTCCCCGCGGCAGCGGAACCTGGCCCGCCCTGTGGATGCTCGGCGAAAACTTCAACACCGCAGGCTGGCCGGGCTGCGGCGAAATTGACGTGATGGAACACGTGGGAAAAAATCCGGGCAATGTGCATGTCAGCCTGCATACCCCTTCCAGCCACGGGAATACGGTAAATACCTCCTGGAAATATGTAATAGGATTCGATACCGCATTCCATACCTACCAGGCAAACTGGACACCGGAAAAAATCGAGTTCAGCATCGACAGCGTATTGCTCTATACGTATAACCCCTTCTTCAAAAATGCTTCAACGTGGCCCTTCGACAAACCCTTCTTCATCATCATGAACATCGCCATGGGCGGCAACTGGGGCAGTGATCCCCAATATGAAACCGGAGGCCTCAAAAATGGCATTGATCCGGCCCTCACCATGGCCCGGATGGAAATTGACTACGTGAGAGTGTATCAGGACTCTTCCGGTTCATCATCCCTTGACCAGCCATTCGAAAATGGTAATCCACAGGATTTCAAAAATACGATCATTGCACCCAACCCCACCAGCGGGATCCTGCAGATCGATCTGCCTGCCGGCATCCTGGCCGATGGATCCCTGTATAACACCGTCGGTGAAAGGATCCATCATTTCGAATCAGCCAGTGACTATGTCGAAATCGACATGTCGGTACTCAACAAAGGTCTTTATTTTATAACCCTCCAGTCGAAAGGAAAATATCTGACACAGAAAATTATTGTACAATAATTAACTAAAAAATTAGTTTTATGTCAAGATTTTTTACACTATTTATTATAATGTTTTTATCCCTGTCCCTCTTCGGACAGGATCGAAACATCACCGGAAAGGTCACTGGCCCAGACGGAATGGGCCTGCCCGGTGTGACCGTTCTGGTGACAGGTACAACCACCGGTACCGTTACCGACCTGGACGGATTCTACAAACTGGCTGTCAGCCAGGGTGCGACCCTCCGGTTCAGCTACATCGGATATGCCACACAGGAGGTACAGGTACAAAGCCAGTCCACCATCGATGTGGTCCTGGAAGAAGATATCTCCCTGCTGAATGAAGTGGTGGTCATCGGTTATGGCACCCAGAAAAAAGCTGATCTGACCACTGCCGTGGCTACGGTCGGCGAAGAAGTACTGAAGGACCGGCCCATTGTATCCCCTGTGGAAGCTCTTCAGGGTAAGGCGGCCGGAGTGCAGGTCATCCAGCCCTCCGGTAAGCCGGGCAGCGATCTTTCGGTGCGTGTCCGTGGCTCAACATCCGTGCTGGCCGGGAATGAACCCCTCTATGTGGTGGATGGCGTTCCCACAACGGACATCAACGGACTGAACCCCAACGACATTGAATCCATGACCATCCTCAAAGATGCTTCCTCCGCAGCCATCTACGGAGCACGGGCGGCAAACGGTGTGGTGCTGGTTACCACCAAAAGAGGAAAGGAAAACAAACCGGTCATCAGTTTCAACACCTACTTCGGCGCCTCCAAATTCAATGACAGCCGGATGATCGATGTTTTGAACACATTCGACTACCGTGAACTGATCAACGAGATCATGCCGGGAAGCCTCGATCCCTCCGCCACGACCTTCGGCGTCTGGAGTGACTCGGTTTTCGGCATTGGCACCAAACAGTCCTATCAGCTCTCGGTTGGCGGCGGAACGGAAAAAACCCGCTATTTTGTCTCGGGGGGATACCTGAGCGACCAGGGGATCATTGAACCTGCACGGTTCGACCGGACCTCCATCAGGATCAACCTCGACAACGATCTGACCGGCTGGCTGAAGATCGGGACAAATCTTAACCTGATCCATTCCAGGACAAAGGATACACCTGACAATGCAAGTTCAGGAAGAGGCGGGGTCCTCATGAGCACACTGAACACTCCGCCCTTTCTGCATATCTGGAAGGATGACAGCGTGGGCTGGTGGTACGATCCCAATCCTTTCCAGCCGTCCTGGGAAAATCCGGTCGCCTATATGGACGGTCCGGATCAGGAGTCGGTTGATAACCGTTTGTTCGGTAACATCACCGGGGAAGCCCGGATCATCGAGGGCCTGACGTTCAAAACAAACTTTGGCATCGACATCCTCAACCACCAGTGGGATTATTACCTGAACGGGATCAATACAACCTACGGACGTAACAACAACGGAATGGGAAGTTCAGATAAGTACAACAGCAATACCTGGCTGTGGGAAAATACCCTGAACTACACCCGGATGTTCGGAAAACATAATTTGGCGGCCCTTGTGGGAGAAAGCACCCAAAAATTCAAAGGGAACGACTCCTACATATCAGGAAACGATTTCCCGGATGATATCTCTGTCACCACCCTGAACGCGGCCAATAGCATCTCGGCCTCGACCGATGTTCAGCAGTGGTCCCTTGCCTCCATATTCGGACGTGTAATGTATCATTACAACAATAAATATTACCTGACGGCCAGCGTACGTCACGATGGTTCCTCGAAGCTGGCCCACCACTGGGGCACCATGCCCTCCTTCTCGGCAGGCTGGAGGATCTCCGCTGAGCCCTTTATGCAAAATGTGAACTTTATTGACGATCTGAAACTGCGCGGAGGCTGGGGAAAGAACGGCAACCAGGAAGGCATCTCCAATTATTCACGCTATGGCCTGATCTCCTATTACCGCCGTCCAACAACGAACCCGCTGTCAGGACCCTCCGCCGTCCAGGTAACCTATGGGAACCCAGACCTAAAATGGGAAACGACCGCGCAATCCAATATCGGTTTCGACCTTACGATCCTGCGCAACCGCGTCACCCTGTCGGTGGATGCCTATCTGAAGAAAACCAGCGACGTCCTGCTGAACGTTCAGCTGCCCAGTACGTCGCAGATCTCATTCATCCAGACCAATGCCGGGGATATCGAAAACAGGGGGATCGAATTCAATATCGTTTCCGTCAACCTGGATAAGGTCGTTAAATGGAATACCGAGTTCAACATGTCGTTTAACCGGAACGAGGTCACCGCACTCAAGTTCCCCGGGCCTTACTATTTCGGACGTATATACAGCAACAACCAGGATGTTTCCGTTGTTGATATCGGACTGCCCCTGGGAAGTTTCTATGGGTATGTATCCGAAGGTGTTGATCCCGAAACCGGTGACATGATCTACAAGGACATCAACAACAATGGCATTTTTGATTCGGGCGACCGTACGGTAATTGGTGACGCACAGCCTAAATTCACGTTCGGACTTACCAACGCGTTATCCTGGAAACAATTTGACCTGAACTTTTTCTTCCAGGGCAGTGTGGGGAACGATATCTACAATGCCACGCGCATCGATCTCGAGGGGATGTTCGACAGCAAGAACCAATCCGTAGCCGTATTGGACCGCTGGACACCGGAAAACAGGAATACCGATATACCGAGGGCCATCGGAAAGGGTAATGTTTACAACGTTTACAATTCCACACGGTTCATTGAGGATGGAACGTACGTAAGGTTAAAATCGATCACCCTTGCCTACAGGGCAATCGATCATCATCCCAAAATCAAGGCCATTCAGAGTCTTTCGGTCTACATTACAGGTCAAAACCTGCTGACCTTCACTGGTTACAGCGGCTTTGACCCGGAAGTGAATGCTTTTGGAACCAGCGCCACGGAACTGGGAATTGACTACGGCACCTATCCGCAGTCTATGTCATTGATCCTCGGACTGAATGTTGAATTTTAAAACTACCATCCTATGAAAAAGATATTTTTTCCTGTCATTTTACTCCTTGGGATCATCGTCACTTCGTGCGAGGATTTTCTGGAAATGGAACCTGTTTCACAGGGCATTGCCGTTGAGAACACCAATGCGGACTCCATCCTGTACAAGACAGCCAACGAAGTGGAAGCGGCACTTGCCGGTGCATACTCGGATTTTAAGAATGAGTATTTCCAGATTGATTACTACGTCAATGGAGACGCCCAGGGAGACGATTGCTATGCAGGCGCCGACAATGCGGCCAATTTCCAGATCGATGACTACAACATCGACGCCATCAATTCCAATGTCAGTCGTGACTGGGGATACCTGTACTCCACCATCGGCAAGGCCAATGCAGTGATCAACAATGTGGAAGCGGTATCCGATCCCGGGCTGACATCCCAGCGAAAGAAGGAGATCCTCGGGGAAGCTTCTTTTATCAGGGCTTTCATGTATTTTCAACTGGTACAGCTCTGGGGAGACGTACCCTTGCAACTGAAAGAGGTCAGCACGATCAGTGCTGAAACACTGGAAGAGATCTATCCGCTGCTGTACCCGCCCCGTACTGCCAAGGCAGAAGTGTATCAACAGATCATTGCCGACCTGGAAATTGCCCTGGCCAATGTGAAAGCTACAGCAGAAAATAAAGGATATGCAACGAAAGGTACGATCAATGCTCTTCTGGCAAAGGTATATGCCACCCAGGAACCGCATGACTGGAACAAGGTGAAACAGTACTGCGATGCGGTCATCGCTGGAGGATACTCCCTGATGCCCAACTTTGATGACCTGTGGAACAATTCACAGGAGAACTGTGCGGAATCCATCTTCGAGATCAATTACAACGGGGGAAGCACCGACGGCAACTGGGGTGCGAAGATGTGGCGCGGTACGGACTGGAAAAAGTTCAACATCCCGTCGAACGACCTGGTCAAGGCTTTTGATGAAGAGCAGGACGTGATCCGCAAGGAGGCTTCCATCATCTGGCAGGATGTTACCGGCATATGGTCGGATGAGCACTGGCCACAGACCAATTATCCGTTCCTGAACAAATGGCGCAATTTTGTGGAAGGAAGCGACCAGAATTACATCATCTACCGCCTTGCGGATATCCTGTTGCTGAAGGCCGAAGCACTCAACGAACTGGGGGACGTCGCAGGCGCCGCCTCCCTGGTGAACCAGATCAGAACACGTGCCGAGCTCCCCAACACTACCGCATCCAGCCAGGACGCCATGCGCCTGGCCATCGAAAAAGAACGGCGGCTGGAGCTGGTCTTCGAAGGGCACCGCTGGTATGACCTGAAGCGCACGGGCAGGGCCATCGAAGTGATCAACAATGTTACGGGTGTGGGAGGTGCCCCGATCGGGTACAACCTGACGCAAGAAAGGCTGATATGGCCAATTCCCCAGTCGGAACTGGATAAAAACGTCAACCTGACACAAAATCCGGGGTATTAAAAATAGCCCAACCATCTGGGATTTATTGAATTTACGAGGGTGTATCAAAATGCTTTTTTTAAACACAAAGGTACTCAAAGTACTTCACTAAGAACACTAAGTTTTTGATAATCAATCATAATACTTTGTGTACCTTCGTTAAAACCTTAGTGTTCCTTTGTGGTTAAGTACTTATGATACAACCTCGTAAATAAACTGATATATTATGGAATAGTTATAAACCATGAATCTCAACGCTTTTATTAAAATGAGTGCCTCCTTCCGATTTCTGCTTCCCCTTGGCATTGTCTTCCTGCTCCTGAGCTGCTGCAACAAGGAAACCTCCGGCCCGCCCGACCCACCACCCGGCCCGGACACCCTCGGCCTGGTGAAAGTTTACATGACCAAGGGCGACAAATCCAAACTGCTGAACCGGGAAGGCGACCTGCCGATACTTGAGACAGGTTCCGTAAACTGGCCGGTGATTACCATCGACACCACTGCACGGTTCCAGTCCATGGAAGGATTCGGAGCAGCCCTGACCGGCTCCTCCGCTTACCTGCTCGACGAAAAAATGAATGCTTCCCAGCGCACGGAGATCCTGCGTGATCTTTTCGACACTGCGGACGGCATCGGCATTTCCTACCTGCGGCTGACCATCGGCGCATCCGACTTCTCCCTCTCCGATTTCTCCTACGACGACGTGCCTGCGGGTCAGACCGACTTTAATCTGGAACACTTCACCCTGGAAAAAGACCTGGAGGATGTCATCCCGGTTTTAAAGGAAATCCTGCAAATATCTCCTTCCATAAAATTAATGGGTTCCCCGTGGAGCCCTCCGGCCTGGATGAAGACCAGCGGAAGCATGAAGGGAGGCAAACTGAGGACAGACTGCTATAGCGTTTATGCCGACTATTTTGTGAGATACATCCAGGGGATGGCACAGGAGGGAATCCATATCGCTTCGGTCACTCCCCAGAATGAACCGCTTTATTTTACGGCTGGCTACCCCTGCATGGAAATGCAGCCCGCAGAGCAGGCCGCTTTCATCAAGGGGTACCTTGGACCAAAATTCGAATCTGCCGGTATTACAACGCAGATCATCATCTATGACCACAACTACGATAATGCGAATTATGCAATCACTGTCCTGAACGATCCGGATGCAAAAAAACATATCACTGGTTCTGCGTTTCACGCTTACGGAGGCGATGTTTCAGGGATGAGCACCGTTCATTACGCCCACCAGGACAAGGGATTGTACTTTACGGAGATCTCCGGCGGAGGATGGGCAACGGATTTTTCGGATAACCTGATGTGGTTCACCAAAAACATCTTCATTGGAACAGCTATCAACTGGTCGAAAAATGCGTTGCTCTGGAACCTTGTCCTCGACCAGTCCTACGGTCCGACCAATAACGGATGTTCCAATTGCCGGGGCGTCGTAACCCTGAATACGGCTAACCAGACGATCACCAAAAATGAAGAATATTACGCCATTGCGCATTTTTCCAAATTTGTGCGTCCCGGAGCCGAAAGAATATCAGCGCCCTTACCCGTGGAACTGAACGGGGTCAGCGGGATCGCTTTTCAAAATCCTGACGGATCGAAGGCAATGATCCTGTGCAACGATGGATCCGGCTTCCAGACATTCACGGTAAATGATAACCAGAAATACTTCAGTTATACGGTTCCGCCTCAATCGGTAGCAACCCTGATATGGTAAGATGAAAATACAAGTTTGATATTCAATGATTATCCATCAGTCATAAATTTCATGAAATGAAACGAATCCTATTTTGCCTTTTGTTTGGTTTCGCGTACCTGCTTCCCTATTCCCAGCCTGGTACGAGGACAGATGTTACAGACCGCCAGGTACAGATCTATACGACAGCTGAAAATACAGCATTCAGGCTGACCCGGACGGATGTGCAAGCGTTTTCCCACTTTGGCCAGCCTTTTGAGAACCAGCCGTGCATTTTTGTGGATCCCTCAAAAGCGTTCCAGAGATTCGTCGGCATTGGCGGGGCGTTGACGGATGCCTCAGCGGAAACATTCGCCAAATTATCCCCTGAAACGCAGGAAGCATTTCTGCGGGCCTGCTTCAACAAAAACGACGGAATTTGCTATTCCATTGCACGTACCAACATCAACAGCTGCGATTTTTCCAGCGACAGTTATACCTATGTCAACGAAAATGACACGGCGCTGGCCTCTTTTTCCGTTGCACACGATGAGCAGTACAAGATTCCTTTCATCAAAAGGGCAATGGAGGCTGCTCAGGGGGAACTTCCGCTCTTTGTCAGTCCCTGGAGTCCGCCCGCCTGGATGAAGGATAATGACAATATGCTGCAGGGCGGGAAACTGCTTCCGGACTTTTATCAGGCCTGGGCCAATTATTTCGTAAAATTCATTCAGGCCTACGAAAACCAGGGAATTCCCATCTGGGGATTGACCGTTCAAAACGAACCCATGGCCAAACAGACCTGGGAATCCTGCATGTATACGGCTGAGGAAGAACGCGATTTCATCAAAACATATCTCGGACCCACCCTTTACGCGAACGGGATGAATGAAAAAAAACTCATTGCGTGGGATCATAACCGTGATCTGATCTACCACAGGGCTTCCTGTATATTGAGCGATACTGCCGCTGCAAAATATGTCTGGGGTATTGGCTTCCACTGGTACGAAAGCTGGACCGGCGCCCCCACACCGCAAAATGTGAAGCTGGTGGCGGAATCCTGGCCCAGAAAACAGTTGCTGCTTACCGAAGCCTGTAATTACCCGTTCAGCTGGTTAACCTTTAACCAGTGGCACTGGGGCGAGAACTACGGCGCAGCCATGATCAGCGACTTCAACAACGGAGCGTGCGCCTGGACCGACTGGAACATTCTCCTGGATGAAAACGGCGGGCCCAACCATGTCAGGAATTTCTGCTTCGCACCAATTCACGCTGATACAAAGAAGGATACGCTGCATTTCATGAATTCTTATTATTATATCGGCCATTTTTCCAAATTCATCCGCCTCGGTGCAAAAAGAATTGCGTGCTCATCCAACAGGGCGCAGTTGCTCACCACCGGGTTCCGCAACACCGACGGAACCTATGCCGTCATTGTGATGAACCCGGGAGATACGGAGGTCAGCTATCGCTTTTATATCGGCGAAATGGCTCTGGAAACGAAAAGTCTGCCGCATTCGATCACTACACTGGTCTTCTAAGACGATCTGCTCGTCATATCGCATCATTCCCTTTCGTTTACTGATATAAACGTATCTGAGCCGGCCGAAAGCCAGTCCAGTGAAACCCGGGCGAAATAAAGCTGAAAAAACTCATATTCCCCATTTTCATAAAAACAGCCAATGGTACCATCATCCAGGATCGTCAGGCAGGAATAACCAGCCGGTCCGGGATGGAGCACGTTGGATACCGGCCATGTCTGACCTTCATCATAGCTAAGGAAAAGGGTAAGGTTCTGCCGTGAAGTAGGGTGAGCGGCAATGGAGAAAAGCAGGCGACTCTTGTCATAGCCGTCCAGGACGGATGTATAACGGATGAAGTCGCCATTCACTGCCGGATCGATCAATTCATACTGAAAAGAGGGTGTTCCCCAGCTGTCTCCGCCATCCTCGCTAATGGCTATTTTGCGGCAATCGGGGGTCTGGTTGCGGATGTTCATCAGCAGGTTGCCGTTGTCCAGTTCCACGATCTTGGCCTCGTCGCCGACAGCAGATGCCATGACGGGCTTGTACTTCCACGACTGGCCTCCGTCATCGCTGTAGATCATAAAATTGGAGATGATATTGTCCGGATTCTGGCGCACGCCAATGGCACCGATGATCCTTCCGCTCCGCATCTGGTGAGCGCTTCCCGATGCCAGCCAGGCGGCATGCCAGCCGGGAGCATAGATCTGGCTGGTGCAATCCAGGGGTGCGCTCCAGGTCACCCCGTTGTCGTGGCTGTGGCAGACCTGGAACCGGATGGGATCGAAGGGTGTGGATTGAAAAAGCCCCTGATGCGATGCGAACATGCATACCAGATCCCCGGTGTTAATGTCCTTGACCAGGGAGGGATCGCTGGCTCCAAAGGAGCCGAAATCGGCAATCGTGACCGCATCCGACCAGGTGTCGCCCAGGTCCGTGCTCCTCCGCACCATGATGTCAATGTTGTTCGGCAGGTCATGTCCTGCATCCTGACGTGCATCCACTGCCACAACGATGGAGCCGCCATCCGCCGTTTTGACGGCAGGGATCCGGAAATTCACGGACCCGTAATCACCGCCGGAGAACACAAGCTTATGTTCCAGGATGATCAGACGTTGATCACCGGTTGCCCCGGGAGTGAGCTGATAAACCTGGTTTCCCACCGTCACAAAATTGATTTCACCTTTCAGGAAATTCCCCTCAATGGCACCGGGTGACAGATCTGCCGTCACCCAGAAATGATTCAATCCTTCGTTCAGTACCTGTCTGCCGGTCACGGTGATCATACCTTCCTTAACGGCAGTTGTTCCGAACAGATGATCTGTCGTCAGCCGTGGATTCCCTGCGGTGAAATAAACCTTGAGCTCATCCAGGTCCGACAGGCTTGTAGTGCCCGTCAGAGAAAACTGGATCTCAGACAGCTCCAGTGGATTTTCACTCCCCTGGGTTTCCACCCTGACTGCAATGATCCGCTCATTGAGTTCTCCCCTGCCCGCAGGTGTGCTGGTGGTAATGACCGCGCTTCCCTTGTAAACCATCTCTGTTTCGACTACAGCGTCCCTTCCGGGGAATTGAATCAGGCCCTCCTGGGGAAAAACGCCCGGAATAGCTGTCCAAAAAGCGACAATCAAAGCAATCAGGCATTTTTTCTTCAATGGGACTGGATTGTTCATATTTCTTTCACTTAGCTGAAAAATGATCTCCTGTATTGTAAACTGCACACAATATAGTGTCAAATTTAGGTAATTATTATTGAATGAGAGAGACACAGAAACTCACCACCATCATATTTACCGACATTGCCGGGTAGATGACAGAGTGTAGGGTGTTAGAGATCCCGGCCTACGCTTTCGCTACGCGAAAGCTTGCCGGGATGACGGTTCAGGCGCTTGACTAAAAGAGCGGCGCGGCACACGATTGTAAGTTTCAGGTGAGTGCCGCGCCGCTCTTTAATTATCCCGCGTTCGAATCGTCATCCTGACGAAAGTCAGGATCTGCCTGCTGATCAACAAAACCATCAGCCTGTTTTGAATTCGGCCTAAATCTAACAATATCTATATCTCATTTTTAAATCTATGCCTAACCACCGCAAACTCGCCGCCATCCAGAAATCCTTATCAAAACATAGAATTCAAATTGAACTTTATCACCAAGCTCCTGGCTGTTGGTCCTGACACAATATATTCGGGCATAAGATACATGGAGAGATTTTTTGCCAGTGCCTTGCCGAATCCCAGGGGCAGGGGAACTGTATAGTCGGCGTTATGCCAATCAAATGTGCAGATCGGATTGAGCATCAAAAACCATCTTTTTAGATCATTAATGTATCGTCTTTAATAAAAACTCACTGCTCAGGTTGGCTATTTTTTTCTATTTTCACAGTCCGGAATCCTCCGTGCGCCTCTGTGGTTAAATAAAATATATCAATTATGGACTATCAACTTCTCTGGCAACCCGACCCCGTCAAGGCGACCCAGTCGCAGATGTACGACTTCATGCAGCATGTGAACAAAAAATTCGGAAGATCCTTCCATGATTATCACGAGCTTCATCAGTGGAGCATTGAGAATCCGGCCGATTTCTGGGGCACCTTCTGGCATTACAGCGGGATTAAATTTTCCAAAGATTTTGACCGGGTGGTGGATGACCCGAAAAAGATGCCCGGGGCAAAATGGTTCCAGGGGGCACGGCTCAACTTTGCCGAGAATCTGCTGAAATACCGCGATGAGCGGACGGCTGTTATTTTCAGGGGAGAAATGACGGGTGAGGGGTCTACGGGTCTGCAGGTCCACAGGTCTGCAGATCTTCAGGGAACAGCAGGCGGTAAGCAGGAAGCAAATGGTGAACGGCGAATTACAAACAGCGAACTGTATGATCAGGTGCACAGGGTAGCAGAGGGGCTCCGGGGACTCGGTGTGGTAAAAGGCGACCGCGTGGCGGGGTTCATGCCCAATATTCCGGAAACTATCATTGGCATGCTGGCAACCTCTTCCATCGGAGCGATATGGTCATCCTCATCGCCTGATTTTGGGATCAAGGGCGTGCTCGACCGCTTCAGCCAGATCGAACCCAGGGTGATCTTCGCCGTGGATGGCTATTCCTATAATGGAAAACGTTTCGATTCCCAGGAAAAGCTCCGTGGGATCCTGAACCAGCTGCCGACCATCCAAAAGGTGGTGATGGTCAATTTCACCGGTAACCTGGATGTGTCCACCATCCCCAATGCAATCACCTGGGATGAACTGGCGAAACCGGTCACCGGCGAGATGACCTTCGAACAGCTTCCGTTCGACCATCCGCTGTACATCATGTACTCCTCCGGCACGACCGGACTTCCCAAAAGCATCGTCCATTCCCAGGGAGGCACACTGATCCAGCACCTGAAAGAGCTGATGCTTCACTGCGACGTGCGCAAGGACGATGTGGTCTTCTACTTCACCACCTGCGGCTGGATGATGTGGAACTGGTTCGTGAGCGCCCTGGCGCTGGGCGCCACCCTGGTCTGCTACGATGGCAATCCCTTCTATCCCGAACCGGCATCACTCATCAAAATGGCCGGCGAGCTCGGTTTTACACTGTTCGGCACCAGCGCCAAATACATCGCCTCGCTGGAGGCGGCAGGCGTGAAACCAAAGGAAATATCGGACTTCCCCAAAATGAGGATCATCACCTCCACCGGTTCGCCGTTATCCGACGAAAGCTTCGAGTATGTCTACCGCGACTGGAAAAAGGATGTACAGCTGGCTTCGATCTCGGGCGGGACGGATATTATCTCCTGTTTCGTCCTGGGAAGCCCGATCCTGCCTGTGTACAAAGGAGAGATACAATGCAGCGGGCTGGGGATGGATGTCGACAGCCTGGATGAGCAAGGAAATCCCGTCCGGGAAGAAAAAGGCGAACTGGTCTGCAAAACCGCTTTCCCCTCCATGCCCATCTATTTCTGGAATGACCCGTCGGGAGCGAAATACCGAAACGCTTACTTCACGGATTATGATGGCATCTGGCGGCACGGCGATTATATCCGTATCAGCAACCACGGCGGAATCACCATGTTCGGACGCTCCGACGCGACACTCAATCCCGGTGGTGTCCGTATCGGCACCTCCGAGATTTACCGGGTCCTGGAAAGTATGGTAGAAATCGCCGACGCCGTGGTAATCGGGCAGCAGTTCCAGGGTGATGAACGGGTGATCCTCTTTGTGCAAATGAAGCAAAACTACGAACTGACCGAAGAGGTCATCAAAAAGATCAAGTCGAACATCCGGACCAGCTGCAGCCCCAGGCACGTTCCGGCCATCATCCTGGAAACACCCGGCGTACCCTATACGTTGAACGGTAAAAAAGTGGAGATCGCAGTCAAGAAGCTGATCCACGGAGAAGATGTGCTCAACCGCGACGCGCTGGCCAATCCGCAGGTATTGGAGTACTTTAGGGATCTGAAGATCCTGGAATAGAACGCTTTTATATTAATCCAGGTCATATACCATCGAAGAAACCTGATACTCGAACCATCCCTTGAACATGTCCAGGTTAATGGTTTCAGGCCAGTAATTTGTGTCGTTACATACATCCAGCAATTCATTTTCAAAGATCTCAGCATAGTTTTCAGCAATCATCCTTTCGATACCTTCCTGGTCAACAAAATCATATTCATCAGAGGAGAGCAGGTACGTATTCCCATCAATGAAATCATCCAATGACATTGGATTTTTCGGATCAATCTGGTTTATCCAGTCTATTAAAGGCTGTTTCGGCCTGATGAAAATGGCCACTTTATCGAGGAAAGGAAGATCGATGATCTTTTTTTCCTTTTGCTTAGTTTCTTTTTTTTGTGTCATAGGTACGTTTTATTTTGGGCTAAAGCCCGGATTTGGTGCTCTATTTTGAATCCCCGCGCTAAAGCACGGGGTAATTGATACTTATACCTTTCACACAGTTTTATGATACTCTATCCTTATCCCTCACCGGAGTCTTGGAGTAAGTTCTTTCCAGGCTAAGACTTCCAATGTATTCCAGTTAATGGACTATAGCACAGAATTATTACTTTTCGGAGAGGGATCATTATTTAAGTACCTATATACACATTTTCTAAACGTATATTAGAATCGTTAAAATTTATATGCGTTTCACCTTAAATGTATAAAATTTTGCCAGGATTCCCCAAAGGTAGTTATGTATCCATCTTTTTACTATTTTTAAACCCACAACCTTGACCAGGTACTAATTTATTTCTACTTACTAACAACCAATCCTATGATGAATTACCCAAAAAAAGTAACCATCGGCGATATCACCGTGCGCGACGGCTTTCAGCATGAAGAAAAATTTATTCCGACCGAAGCCAAGCTTTGGGTGCTGGAGCAACTGATCCTGGCCGGATTCAAATACATCGAGGTGACCAACTTCGGAAATCCCAAAGGTATGCCCCAGTTCAGGGACGCCGATGCACTGTTCAAAGCCATCCGGAACAGCAAGAAAGTCAAGGATAAACTGTCTGAGGTGGTCCTGACGGCCATCACCATCCGCGAAAAAGCCATCGAGCGGGCGATCCAGGCCCGACAGGAAGGCTTTGGCCCCGACCGCATCCTGCTGATGGTATCCACCAGCGAGTCGCACCACTTACGTAACTCGGGACTGAACCTGGCCGATTACTGGAAGATGTCGGAGGAATGGATTACAAAAGCTCACGACGCAGGCATCAAGGTGAATGGCACCGTCAGCACCATCTGGGGCTGCCCCATCGAAGGCCCCACGGAAATGTCGAAAGCGATCGAGTTCACCAAACGCTGGTTCGACATCGGCGCCGACGACGTGGAACACGCCGACCACGATGGCTCCGCCTCTCCCGACCGCGTCTACAAGTACTATTCGATGCTCCTTGACGCTATCCCGACACCGGAAAAACACATCGTCCACTTCCATACTACCCGCGGATGGGGCCTGGCCAACGTGCTGGCAGCCCTGCAGGCGGGCATGACCAACTTCGAAAGCACCCTGGGTGGCATCGGCGGGCAACCCGCCAACTTCATCGACGGATACCCGGTGGCCGGTACCGGAAAGTACTATTACGACGACCCAAACATCGTCGGACTGGTCACCACCGAAGATATGGTGGTGATGATGGACGAAATGGGGATCGATACGCAGGTGAACGTGGATAAGGTGCTGGATATCGGCCGGATGATGGAGAAGATCGTCGGCCGCCGCCTCCGCTCCGAAGCCATCCGCAACGGACGCATCCCGAAGGAACTGACGGGGAGGTGATATCGGATTAACCGATTAACCGATTAACCGATTAACCGATATTTGATTTTTTATTTAAATCGTAAATCAAATCAGATATCCGATATCGGTTAATCGGTTAATCAGATATACTCCAATATCTCCGCTTCCCCGTTCATGATGCTGATGCCCGACATCATCAGCGCCTCGAAGCTATTGACGCTGGGATAAAGCATCACATCAGCGATCTTGCTCACACGCCGGGTCACGTTCTGGATGAACCGGGCGCTGTTGAAAATATTCCCCGACAACAGGATCGCGTCCACGTTTCCCTCCAGCACCGTGGCCATGGCTCCGATCTCTTTCGACACCTGGTAAGCCAGGGCATAGGAATAGAAAGTAGCGGTATCGTCACCCGACATGATCCGCTTATCGATTTCGTTGATGTTACTGGTATCCAGATAGGCTGCATAGCCACCGCCCTCGGTGATCATCCGGATCATCTCCTCTTCGGTGTATTTTCCGCTGAAACACATCCTGACCAGGTCTCCCACAGGAAGGCTGCCTGTGCGGGAAATCGAAAACGGGCCGTCCCCGTCAAAGGTGTTGTTCACGTCGATCACCCTTCCCTGCTTATGCGCACCGACAGAGATCCCCTCGCTGCCGATGTGAACCACCACCAGGTTGAGCTCCTCATATTTCCGGTGAACGGAACGGGCGTATTTCTTTGCGACAAATTTGTGGCTAAGCGCATGGAAAATGGATTTTCGCTGAAAAAGGGGATGCCCCGAAACCCGGGCCACATCATCCAGTTCATCCACCACGATCGGATCCATGATATAGGCCTTTTTTCCAAGCGATTCAGCAATATCCGCTGCGATCAGCCCCCCCAGGTTCACGGCGTGCTTGCCCAGTAACCCGACGCGCAAGTCTTCCTTCATCCGTTCGTTGATCTCATAGATCCCCGATTTCAGCGGCTTGACCAATCCGCTCATTCCCATGACCACCTCGATCAGTTCCGTATTGATATCGTTTTCCTGGAGCTCCTTCAATATCAGGTTCTTGCGCCAGTCCTTCTGGTCCTTGATATCCTTGAACCGGGCAATCTCCTGCGGAGAATGTTTGAGGGTCTTGAGAAAGATCAGCTCGGTCGCCAGATAAACAGCAACCCTGGTTTCATAGGGTTCAGGATAAACGATAAGTATTTTTCGGTCAGCCATAACGTTGTTGGTTTACATGTTTCTTCTGTATTGCCCCCCCACCTCGAACAGGGAATCGGTGATTTGTCCGATGGAACAATATTTTGAGCATTCCATGAGCTGTTCGAACACATTCAGGTTGTTCAGTGCTGCATGCTGGAGATCCTGCAGGGCTTTTCCCGCCTTCTCCGCCTGCGTTTTATGAAGCTCCTTCAGCATCGAGATCTGGTATTTCTTTTCTTTCACGGTGGCGCGGATCACCTCTCCAGGTGTTACCGTAGGAGAACCTTTTGAAGAAAGGAACGTGTTCACTCCCATGATCGGAAGTTTACCGCTGTGCTTCATATGTTCATAATACAGCGATTCTTCCTGGATCTTACCCCGCTGGTACATGGTCTCCATCGCGCCCAGCACACCGCCGCGCTCAGCAATGCGGTCAAATTCCGACAAAACGGCCTCTTCCACAAGGTCTGTCAACTCTTCAATGATGAACGATCCCTGCAGAGGATTCTGATTCTTGGCCAGCCCGAGCTCGTGGTTGATGATCAGCTGGATGGCCATGGCCCGGCGCACCGATTCCTCGGTGGGGGTGGTGATGGCCTCATCATATGCGTTGGTGTGCAGCGAGTTGCAGTTGTCATAGATCGCGTACAGGGCCTGCAGTGTCGTACGGATGTCGTTGAAGTCGATCTCCTGGGAGTGCAGCGAACGGCCCGAGGTCTGGATGTGGTACTTCAGCTTCTGAGAACGTTCGTTGGCGCCGTATTTCAGCTTCATCGCCTTGGCCCAGATCAGCCGCGCCACGCGACCGAGCACCGAATACTCCGGATCGATCCCGTTGGAAAAGAAGAACGACAGATTGGGGGCAAAATCATCCACCTTCATACCCCTGGAGAGGTAATACTCAACATACGTGAATCCGTTCGACAGGGTGAACGCCAGCTGGGAGATGGGATTGGCGCCGGCCTCCGCAATGTGGTACCCCGAAATGGAAACGGAATAAAAATTACGGACGTTATGTTTAATGAAATATTCCTGGATGTCGCCCATGAGCTTCAGGGAGAAATCCGTCGAATAGATACACGTGTTCTGCGCCTGGTCCTCCTTGAGGATATCCGCCTGCACTGTGCCCCTGACTGTCCGGAGCGTATGCGCCCTGATCTTTTCATAGACGTCGGACGGCAGCACCTGGTCCCCGGTGATTCCCAGCAACAGCAGACCAAGCCCGTCATTCCCTCTGGGAAGCTCTCCCTGATACTGCGGACGGCGTGTTCCCTTTTCCTGATAGACCGCTTCGATCTTCAGGGTGACTTCCTCCACCAGTCCATGTTCCCGGATGTACAGCTCACATTGCTGGTCAATGGCCGCATTCATGAAATATCCCACCATCGTGGGCGCAGGGCCGTTGATGGTCATCGATACGGAAGTCTTCGGGTTACACAGGTTGAAACCGGAATACAGTTTTTTGGCATCATCCAGGCAGGAGATGGATACGCCGGAATTCCCTATCTTGCCATAGATATCCGGCCGGATGTGGGGATCGTTGCCGTAAAGGGTCACCGAATCGAAAGCTGTGGAAAGCCGCACGGCCGGCATACCGTACGAAACGTAATGGAACCGTTTGTTGGTGCGTTCCGGACCGCCTTCGCCGGCGAACATGCGCGTGGGATCCTCCTCCTCGCGCTTGAAAGGGAACACCCCTGCAGCATACGGAAACTCGCCCGGCACGTTCTCACGAAGGTTCCATTTCAGGATGTCACCCCATGCTTTATATCCCGGCAGGACGATCTTCGGGATCATCAAATGGGAAAGGGATTCGCTATGAGTTTCCACCCTGATCTCCTTATCCCTGACTTTATAGATAAAGTGCAGGTCACGGTAACACTTCCTCTTCTCCTCCCAGGTCTCCAGCACTTTTTTGCTGGCACCGTCCAACTTCAGTTCATACTCATGGTAGAGTTTTTCCAGCCGCTCCCTGACCGGCTTGTCCTGGATGGTCTCGCTGAGGGAATCCATCGATGCCTTCAGGTTGTACAGTTTTTGGGCAACATCGGCCTGGTCCTCTGACCAGTGGTTGTAATTTCTGACCGTCTCTGCGATCTCAGCCAGGTAACGGGTCCGGTTGGGCGGAATGATGAAGATCTTTTCGGAGAGTTCAGGAATGACCCTGGCTTTGGTGGCAAAACTGATCCCTGTTTTATCTTCAATCAGGTGGATAAGATTCTTGTAGAAGTTGTTCACGCCCGGATCGTTGAACTGTGAAGCGATGGTTCCATAGACGGGAATCGTTTCCGGGTCAGCGTTCCAGAGCAGGTGATTGCGGATGTATTGTTTCTTCACGTCGCGCAGGGCATCCAGCGAACCACGTTTGTCGAACTTGTTCAGGGCGATGATGTCGGCAAAATCCAGCATGTCGATCTTTTCCAGCTGGATGGCAGCGCCGTATTCAGGGGTCATCACGTACATCGAAACGTCGCTGTGGTCGATGATCTCCGTGTCGGACTGGCCGATGCCCGATGTTTCGAGCAGGATCAGGTCGAAGCCTGCGGCCTGCACGATGCACAGGGCATCTTTCACGTACCTGGACAGAGCGAGGTTGGATTGGCGCGTGGCCAGCGAGCGCATGTACACGCGGGGGTGGTGGATGGAGTTCATCCGGATGCGGTCACCCAGCAGGGCGCCGCCGGATTTGCGCTTGGAGGGATCCACCGAGATGATGG
Source organism: Bacteroidales bacterium (assembly GCA_035342335.1). Classification (NCBI taxonomy): domain Bacteria; kingdom Pseudomonadati; phylum Bacteroidota; class Bacteroidia; order Bacteroidales; species Bacteroidales bacterium. The sequence goes on along the minus strand of DAOQWY010000001.1, from coordinate 181,887 downwards.
CGATCCGTTTCTCCGGGAAATCGATCAGAAACCGCCTGACGATCTCATCGATCAGCGAGGATTTGCCGGATCCTCCCGTGCCGGTGATGCCCAGCACGGGCGACTGTTTGCATTTTTTTGCCTCCTGGAGGGTTCCGATGATCTCCCTGACCGACTCAGGAAAATTTTCCGCCGCCGAGATCAGCCGCGCAATGGACCGGTAATCCCTCGACAAGATCTTCTGTACGTCAATGTGGTTGTCGGATCCGGTCGGGAAATCGCACCTGGCCATCACGTCGTTGATCATTCCCTGCAATCCCATTTTACGTCCGTCGTCGGGGGAGTAAATGCCGGCGATGCCGTAGGCGTGCAGCTCATCGATCTCGTGGGGGAGGATGGTCCCGCCGCCACCGCCGAAGATCTTGATCTGTCCGCTTTCATTTTCCTGCAGCAGGTCGTACATGTACTTAAAAAATTCCATATGCCCGCCCTGGTAGCAGGTCACGGCGATGGCCTGGACATCCTCCTGGATGGCGCACTGCACGATCTCTGCCACGGAGCGGTTGTGCCCCAGGTGGATCACCTCGGCGCCGGTGGACTGCAGGATGCGCCGCATTACGTTGATGGCAGCATCGTGTCCGTCAAACAGCGACGCGGCGGTAACGATGCGGATAGGGTTCTGCGGCTTATAGGGTTTGGGATCGGTCATGGGAAAATAAAACTGTTCGGGCAAAGATAAAGAATTCATTGTCATTTGTGGTCATTTGGGGTCATTCATTGTTCTATTGTTACATTGTTAAACTGTTAAATTGTTATTCATCCTTTGGGAGGGTTTATCTAAAGGCTTTTCTTAAACACAAAGGTACTTAAAGTACTTCATTAAGGAACACTAAGTTTTTGATAATCAATGATTTTACTTTGTGTCCCTTAGTGAAAGCCTTAGTGCTCCTTTGTGGTTAAGTACTTGTGATACAACCTCTTGGGGAGGGGCTGAGGCCTTGCTTTTCCCTCTGAAATTCACTACCTTTATCGTCCTCATAAAGATCCCAATGAAAAATTCAATTAAATCAGGTCTCTCAAGAGCCACATTCCTGCTGGCTTTAATTGCGTTCTGGCCACAGCACTTATCAGCCCAGGTTCACTATTTGGATATTATTCCGGATGCAAAAATTCACTTATCGAAATCCCCATATATTGCCAATGACTGCTCTGATAAACATTACCCACTTGATGTCAACCTTGATGATACGATTGATTTTATTATTCACGCCAAGTGCGGATATAATAATGACAATGACGATTCAGCATTGATTTCCATTGAATCGGCACATCCAACGGCTTTTTTTGCCGCCGGGGACTTCGTTGACTCATTAAATTTCAACGATACCATTGGCTCTTCCCTGCAGTGGGTGACAGGGGAAAAGGTAATTTTCTACCGGAACAATTGCTGGAACTGGGATAGGGAACATTTCACCGGCCTCAGGATGATGGATGGCTCATCGTCATATTACGGATGGCTGAGAATGATCGTGACATTTCCTATGTACGAATTCACTGCGGTAATAAAAGACCTGGCCTTCCAGACGGTGCCGGAAGAAGCCATTCTGGCCGGGGACGGACTTGGGACCTTTGCCCTGAATATCCAGGTAGCGGACGTGGGGGATCAGAAGAACGCCTCCGACATAAAAATAAATTTTGATCAAGCGTTTAACGAGGAGAGTATGGTAGAGTACAGGATCATGGTGGTCAATGCAACGCAGGCAGAAGACTTCAATGTGGATTCAGCTAATGCACTTACAGCTGATCACTATACCAGTGTTCCTGCCAATGGTACTTCACATTCAATAAAGCTTACTTCTACGGCCATATCCACCGATGGCCAACTGATCACCAATATGATCAACTATTCGGTTTTTATCCTGAGCAGTTATGAGAATCCTTCTGAAAATATCCTCTCCTATCCTGTTCCCATCCTGCTTCAGACCCAGACAGCGGCAGTAAATAACATCTTATCGACCGACAACGGTAATGCAGGTAATGGTAGCGATGTGCTGATTTCCTTTCATAAAGTTGCCGATGAAGACAGTATTTCGGAATATAGGATCATAGTGGTACCCATGGATCAGATGGCAACATTTGATCTTGAAATGGCCGACCAGGTGGGAACGGATATTTACACAGTGATTGTTCCTTCGGGCTCAAATATCAGCATTCAACTTGATGACCAGTCAACCGACATCTCCGGGGAAACCATCCAGGAAGAAAAAGGATACTATGTTTTCGTACTAAGTATCGCTGATGGCATCCTTTCTGATAAAAATGCCCTTTCTGAGCCATCCAATCTTTTAGCACTAAGCACCCCTGACTTTCTGTATGGCGGACAATGGAACCAATATTATATTCAGTATGTTGATATTGAACCGGATACCGTCGTTTGGGCAGATTATTCTGCTGGGGGAAACCGTCTGTTCGATTTTGACCTGAACGGGGATGGTACAAATGATTATCAATTCCTATGCAGCGAAAGTGGTGGTCTCGGATTTCATTCATACAGCTCATGGGTTGAAGGATTGAATGAGAATAATAAAATAATCACTACAGAGGAGCATTTAAATTGGATTAAAATTCTTGAATACGGGGATCCCGTCACATTGCTGGAAAACGAATCAGCCGGAGGCGTTTATAGCTATTACTATTACAGCGAGTGGGAAAGTGAGTGGGGTGGATACTGGGGTGGAACTCAGGATAAATATACCGGATTGATTATGCTCCAGGGAACTGATACCATCATGGGCTGGGTGAAAATGAGTGTCCTTGGAACCACTACTATGATAATAAAGGAATATGCCTGGATGGTGTACAGTAAAAAAGTCCAGGCTCACTTTAATTATACAAAGACGGATTACCAGGTTCAATTCCATAACCATTCCGTCAGTGCCAGCTCATTTGAGTGGGACTTTGGCGATGGCGAACATTCCAGTGAACGGGAACCACTGCATACCTATTCGCAGGAAAGTGATTATGTCGTCTGTTTGACGGCTGTCGGTGCCTTGGGGCAGGATACCTTGTGTGAGAATATTAATATTTGTGAAAAACCAACCGCCGGATTTTGGCACGAGCTGTCCGACTGGGGTGAGATAAGCCTTTATAATCTGTCAGAAAAAGCAGAGAGGTATCTCTGGGATTTTGGGAACGGAGATACCTCGGAGGAAGAATCACCCCACTATACCTATCAGGAGCATGGCACCTACATCATTACGCTGATCGCATTCCGGGGAAGCTGTTCCGATACCATCAATGCTAAAACGGTCGTCTGCATTCATCCCAGGGCAGATTTTCATTATACACTCACTAATGCTTTCGTGATCTTTTTCAATACAAGTTCAAAATCTGACTCCGTTCACTGGGATTTTGGTGATGGATCAGGATCGGGCGTCAGTAATCCGGTTCATACATTCCTTTCCCAGAGCAACTATCCGGTCACGCTCCATGTTTATAACATGTGTGGACAGGATTCCATAACGCAAATCATATCACTTTCCCTGGAAGATGATCCAAACCTTTCAGGTATTGATCTGTATCCTGTTCCGGCACGTGACCGGTTAATGATCAAACCTTCTTTCCCCGTGCAAAAAATTGATGTCTGGCTCTGTGATCCATCCGGCCGTCTCATTCAGGCTTACCCTGATCGGAAAGCCATTTACCCAACCTTGGAACTGGATCTTTCTGGCGTAAAAGAAGGTATTTACATTCTGAAACTTCTACTGGACGATAGACTATTTATGAAGAAGATCATGATTATGAGGTAGATGCGGGAGAAATCCCAAGCACCAAATTCCAAACCTGCTGACCGCCGATCCTTCGTCACTGCATTTCTCAGGACAAGCCGCTGACCTGTAGGCCTGTAGACCTGCAGACCTGTAGACCTGTAGACCTGAGAACCGGCAACCGGCAATCCACCGAAGCGGGGTCTGGCTATTCGGGAAAATAGGGAAATCACCAAAGGAAGCCGAACAAAATCAGGGGAATGCCTTTCTTTAATGCTGGCTGGGTCAATACCAGTTTCTCACTCCCTTCCACACCTTTAAACTGGGATGTACTCTTCCCTGCTCCACCTATTTCGATGATCAGCTTTTGGTTGTGAATGTAAAGTACATAATCGGGAAGTTTTTCCCCTCTCTTGCTCTTAAGATAATTGACAGTAAAACCGGCCCCGGTCACATGGTGAATGAAAAATTCTTCACGCAGGGCCCCGACCAGTCTGTCTTCGTCAATGCCTTGAGCAAGGCTGGATCGTAAGACGGGCACAAGCATGATCTTCGGCTCCGGCATGACATTGGCACCGTGAGGCAACAGAATTTTTAAAAGGGATGCTTCTTCCATCATACCAATAAATTGCTGGGCTTTGTATTTCGTGATCCCGACATTCCTTGCAATGGAGGAATAACTGCAACCGTCTGTTCCCGCTCTTGCAATGAATAATAAAATAGCCCTTACGGATTGTATGTCCTCCTGTGATAACTTGCCTACCGTCAGCATATCCTTTTGGGTCACCATTTCAATGGTAGAAATGACAACGGAGCGCAATGGTGAATCCAGGCATGCAGGAAGTGCACCAAGTTCAGAATAAGTCCTGAAATACGATTCATACGAAAACAGCTTCTGATAAATTACGTTATGGTTCATAAGGATTTCTTCTGCAGAGATCAATGGTACATCAACTTTCTTGCTGAATTTCAGGTACTCCCTGAAAGAAAAAAGAGGTAATGATAAAAGGGTCAACCTTCTTGAGAGATCATATTTCCCTTTCGAAAGTTCAAGGGATGATGAAGAAGTAAAAAGAATCTTCATATCCAGGAAATCATAGATCTTCTTAAGTTGTCCCTGCCAATCCCTCATGGTATGGATTTCATCAATCATAAGGAACTTGATCCCAAACGAGCTGGAAAGCGATGAGGAGAGTTCAAAAAGGTCGGTTCCTACAGGCAGGGTATCCGCGCTTGCATAAAAGGATTTATCCATTTCAAGGGCCAGCTGCCTTAACAAGATGGTCTTACCTGTCCCTCTTAATCCTGAGATACCCGCCATTTGGTTCGTATTGGTCAGTAAAGATTTTATTTGCGGATAAAGAAACCGCTTTTCGGGGTACTTCACGGCCTGTTCTTTTGACAGCCTATCCAGATGAATCAATTCCTCAATTAAGTTGTTCGAGACCATGTGATCGTAATTTTTAAACAAAAATAATCATTTTGAAAAAAATATTTTCATAATGTATATCATTTTGAAAAGATTTTATACAATTTTAAAGAAAACACACTAGTGGTTCTTCTTTCGATTGAAAATCGGCTAATGGATTTATTGGTCGCGAATTGTGTGATATTCGTCGTTCCGACCTGAAGGCCCGCAGACCTGCAGACCGTCTATTTACAACATGGTACTATATTACTTATCTTTATGGGGTTCAAAACAGCAATTATGATCCATTGGTTAAAATCGTGTTTATCCGTATCAGAAATTCTTCTCGTATTAGTCATTTTTCAACCTCTGCCTTCATCGGCCCAGGTTCACTATACCGACATCATACCGGATGCAGAAATTGAATTGTTCGTCCCATGGCCAACACAGTGCAATAGCGACCAATACGGGCTTGATATCAATCTGGATAATACTGTTGATTTTATCTTGCATGCCAAATGTGATGGAGGATACTACCCGGATACAGCCATTATCTCTATTCAATCATCAGACTCTTCTGGTTATTTTGTCATTGACGAATCCGGATTTATCGATACACTCAATTATTATGGCGATACGATTGCCCCATGGCTGAACTGGGTAACCGGTGAAAAGGCTCTTCTCAAAACGCAATTAAATACGAGTATTTATTTTGGAAACTGGATCCAGGAAAAAGAACATTTTGTGGGTATAAAAGTGCAAAAGGGTGCATCTACTTATTTTGGTTGGATAAGAATGGTGGTCACCAATGGAGGCAAAAAAGCCACCGTTAACGATTTCGGAATGGATTCAGTTCCGGATATGCCAGTTATGGCGGGGCAGGGGCTGGAAAACTTTGCCCTGAATATCCAGGTGGCTGATGTGGGTGACCAGAAGAACGCCGAAGATATATTGGTAAATTTTGATCCGGCTTATAATGAGATGAGTATGGCAGAGTACAGGATCATGGTGGTCAACGATGACCACGCAGAAGAATTCACTCTGGATTCGGCCAATGCCGTTACAGAAGATCATTATTCCAGCGTCCCTGCTGAAGACACCTCCCATTCTGTCCGGCTTGATCCTGCATCCACCGACACCGATGGTCAGCTCATCACGAATCTGATCGGCTACTCGGTTTTTATCCTCAGTTACTATGAAAACACATCAAATAATGTCCTCTCTTACCCCGTTCCCATTGTACTGCGTACCCAGGCCAAGGCAGTGACAGATGTCTTCTGCAGGGATAACGGTAATGCCGGTGATGGAAGGGATGTATTGGTCACGTTCCCTAAAGTCAGCAATGAGGACAGCATTTCAGAATACAGGGTCATGGTAGTGCCGGCGCAACAGGAGGAGATGTTTGATCTTGAAACGGCAGACCAGGTCGGACAGGAACATTATACCGCTCTGGTACCGGTTGATACAAATATCGTTATTCCCCTGGATTCTCAGTCGACCGATATCAATGGTGATCCCATCATGGAAGAGAATAGCTATTACGTTTTCGTACTGAGCGTTGCAGATGGGCTCCTTGCCGACAAAAATGCCCTGTCCAATCCTTCCAATCTATTCATCCTGTCGACTCCTTCCTATCTGTATGCCGGCCAGATGGATAAACCATGCATCCATTATGTAGATTTTGAACCTGATATTGAATTGACTTCCTGGGAGCAGACTTCTTACACAATGGACCTGAATGGAGATGGCACGGAAGATTATGACTTCTACTGCTATTGGGATGGCATGGCGGGATTCGGAGCCTATGGATCCAGCATTGAAGGATTCCATCCAAACAAAAAAATCATCACATCAGGGAATTCTACCTGGATTAAAAAATTCAATTTCGGGGACCCCCTGACATTTTTCGATGAAATGGAACCCGGATCCTGTATTTTAAGGCGTTATACGTATACTGACCAGGGACCCAATGTGTTTTCCGGCTATTGGGGCGGAGCCCGTGATAAATACGCCGGTCTTATCCTGTTCGACGGAAATGATACGATCATGGGGTGGGTAAAAATGAACGTATATGCCACTGATCACATCTGTATTCAGGAATATGCCTGGACCGTTTACAGCCATAATACCACCGCTGCCTTTACATATGAAATAACGGATGTCTATGGGGTGCAGTTCACCAATCTCTCAGAAGGGGAAAGCAAGGTACAATGGGATTTCGGAGATGGTATGTCTTCCTGGGAAGTAAATCCTACTCATCTGTACACCCTGGAAAAGGATTACCAGGTTGTACTTAAGGCGTACGGGCTTTCCGAAACCGAAATAGCTTCAGAGGTCATTCATATCTGCGAAATGCCGACAGCTTCATTTACGTATGAACTGTCGCCGTGGGGGCACCTGGTGCTGACGGACCAGTCCATTAAAGCGAAGACCTGGCTGTGGGATTTCGGCGACGGAAGTTCCTCCACAGAATCTTCACCCGAACACTACTACCAGGAAGACGGTAACTATCCTGTCACCCTGATCGTTGCCAGGGGAGAATGCACTGATACCGCCACAACGGTGGTCAATGTCTGTCTTTTCCCGAAAGCTGATTTCTATTATGAGATCTACGGAATCGAGATCTTCTTCTACAACACCAGTCTCAGGGCCGACTCGCTGGCATGGGATTTCAGGGATGGCTCTGGATCCAGCCTTGCCAATCCGGTTCATTCCTTCAGTGTGACGGGCGAATATAACGTCGTACTGCACGTATACAACGATTGCGGTCAGGATTCCGTGACCCATATGGTGTATGTAGGTCTGGAAGATATGGATAAGGATGTACCGGTTTCCATTTATCCCGTTCCCGCATCTGATCAAGTGTATATCCTTCCTGAATTTTATTACAGTGAAATGACGGCAACTTTTTATGATCCTTCCGGTAACATAATGCTTTCAATTCATAAAGAATACAATGGTGTTAAAACGATCATACTGGATTTAGAAAGCATTGCAGAGGGGATTTATTTCCTGCAAATGATGTTTGATGATCGTGTTTATATGCAGAAGATGATCGTTATACGGTAGTTGCAAGTACCCCACTCCCAGGAGGGGGGGATCAAAATGCTTTTCTTAAACACAAAGGTACTCAAAGTACTTTACTAAGTTTTTGATAATCAATGATAATACTTTGTGTACCTTCGTGAAAACCTTAGTGCTCCTTTGTGGTTAAGTACTTTTGATTCACCCTCTCACCGCCCCTGATACATTTTCTCGTAATACTTTAAATAATCACCTGAGGTAACTTCATCCAACCATTTCTGATTGTCGAGGTACCAGTCAACGGTCTTTTCGAATCCTTCATCAAACTTCACCTCGGGCCGCCAGTTTAGTTCGTTCTGCAGCCTGGATGAATCAATGGCATAACGGAAATCGTGTCCGGCACGGTCGGTGACATACGTGATCAGCTTTTCGCTCTCCCCTTCCCCCCTGCCCAGCTTCCGGTCCATGATGCGGCAGAGGGTCCTGACGATGTCAATGTTCTGCCGTTCATTGTTGCCCCCGATGTTGTATGTCTGCCCATCTTTCCCCTTTTGATAGATCAGGTCGATGGCCCTGGCGTGATCCTCCACATACAGCCAATCGCGCACATTCAGCCCTTTCCCGTAGACAGGCAATGACTTCCGATGTCTTATATTATTAATTATCAATGGTATAAGCTTCTCCGGGAACTGGTTCGGCCCGTAATTGTTGGAACAGTTGGAAATCACCACCGGCAATCCATACGTATGGTAATAAGCCCTGACCAGGTGATCGCTGCTGGCCTTGGACGCCGAATAGGGGCTACGGGGATCATAGGGGGTGGTTTCAAGGAATTTGCCCTCATCACCAAGCGAGCCATACACCTCATCGGTAGATACATGGTAAAACCTTTTCCCCTCATAGTGTCCGTTCCAATAATGCCTGGCAGCATTCAGCAGGTTGACGGTGCCGACAATGTTGGTCATGATGAACTCCTTCGGGCTCACGATGGAACGGTCGACATGCGACTCGGCTGCAAGGTGAATGACTCCGTCGAAACGATGCGTTTCGAAGGTCGACATGACGAATTCCTCATCAACGATATCCCCTTTTATGAAACGGTAGTTGGGTGATGCTTCAATATCGGTGAGGTTGGCCAGGTTGCCGGCATAGGTGAGCTTGTCAAAATTGACGATCAGCGTACCTGGATATTTCTTGACCAGCAATCTGACAAGATGGGAACCGATAAAACCTGCCCCTCCGGTGACCATGATTGTTTGCATAGGATGAATTTTTAAGAAAGCCTGAGATTATTGGTTTTCAGTCAATGTCATTTGTTTTCAGGCAGGGCTATCTGCCGCTTGTGGGCAAGTGCCTTCTCCCAGTTCCAGGCGGAAAGCACCATCTCATCCAGTGTCCGTTCCGCTTTCCAGCCCAGTTCATCATTGGCCAGGCGTGTATCTGCCCAGACTTTTTCAACATCGCCCGGCCGCCGGGATACGATTTTGTGATTCAGCCTGACACCGCTCACCCGTTCAAAGGAGCGGATGACCTCCATCACCGTATATCCCTCTCCGGTGCCCAGGTTAAAGACCTCCATGTTCGATGTGCACTTTCCGCTGATCATCCGTTCCACTGCGACCAGGTGGGCCCGGGCAAGGTCCATAACGTGGATATAATCGCGGATCGCAGTTCCATCGGGCGTGTCATAATCATCCCCGTAAACCGACAGGCATTCATGCTTGCCAATGGCGGTCTGGGTGATGAATGGAATGAGATTATTCGGCACACCCAGCGGCAATTCACCGATCAATGCGGATTCGTGGGCACCGATCGGATTGAAATAGCGCAATGATATCACCCGGACCGACAACAGCAGGGAGGAGAACCGAAGGATCTCCTCACAGATCTGTTTTGTACTTCCATAAGGTGACCAGGCGGGCTTAAGGGGCGCATCTTCCGTAACCGGTAGCTGATCCGGCTGACCGTAAACCGTACACGAAGAACTGAACACGATGTCGCGGATTCCATTATCGCGCATTCCTTCCAGAATGTTGATCAGGGATGCCACATTGTTCCGGTAATACTCAAGCGGTTTGGACATCGATTCTCCTGCAGCCTTGAAAGCTGCAAAATGAATGACACCGGAAAGATCAGGGTGTCTTTTGAAAAAATCTGCCGTCCGGATCGGATCCACCAGGTCAAATTGCTCAAAAGCCGGACGGATCCCCGTAATACGGGTAATGTTGTCCAGTACATCCATCGTGGAGTTGGAAAGATTGTCAACAACAATGACCTCATAACCACTCTGTTGCAGTATTACCACCGTGTGCGATCCAATGAAGCCCGTACCTCCAGTCACCAGAATCTTTTTCATAAATGTCCTGTTTGTTCTTTCCTGCAATACGATTCGAAAAAGGATTACTGCAATCCAACGAGTAAAATTACGCTATATTTGTCTACTTTTTATGAATAAATCCCTCGTTCCATGAAAATTACCATTGTTGGAAGCGGTTATGTCGGTTTGGTCACGGGGACTTGCTTTGCTGAGGTTGGCATTGATGTCGTCTGTGTCGACGTTAACCAGAAAAAGATCGAAGATCTGAAAAAAGGCATCATCCCCATTTTCGAGCCGGGGCTGGAAGAAATGTTGCTTCGTAACATGAAAAAAGACCGGCTGCATTTTACCACCAGCATTCAGGAGGCCACGGCGGAGTGTGATGTCATCTTTATCGCAGTTGGAACTCCCCCGGGTGAGGACGGAAGCGCTGACCTCCGTTATGTGCTCCAAGTCGCCCGTGACTGCGGGAAATACATGAACGACTACCTGCTGGTGGTCACAAAAAGTACGGTGCCTGTCGGGACAGCCACCAGGGTGAGGAATGCCATCCAGGGTGAACTCGATCGGCGAAAGGTTGTCATCCCATTTGATGTGGCTTCCAATCCCGAATTTTTAAAAGAAGGTGCAGCCATTGAAGACTTCCTGAAACCAGACCGCATTATCGTGGGGCTGGATTCGCCGCGGGCAGAAGATCTGATGAAAAGGCTGTATAAACCCTTCACACTGAACGGGCACCCGATCATCTTCATGGACATTGCATCCGCTGAAATGACAAAGTATGCAGCCAATTCGATGCTGGCCACCAAGATCAGCTTCATGAACGATATCGCCAACCTTTGCGAAATTGTGGGTGCCGATGTCAACATGGTCCGGAAAGGAATCGGTTCCGATTCGCGCATAGGCCCTAAATTCATCTACCCGGGAATCGGCTACGGGGGATCCTGCTTTCCGAAAGATGTCAAAGCACTGATCAATACTGCTGAGGAATTCCATTACGAACTCCGCGTACTGAAAGCCGTTGAAGCCGTGAACCAGGATCAAAAGTCCGTTCTTTTCAACAAGATCATGAACTACTTTGCCCACGACATCAAGGGCAAAACCATCGCTATCTGGGGATTATCCTTCAAACCGCTGACCGATGACATGCGGGAGGCGCCTTCACTGGTGATCATCGAAAAATTGCTCGGCGCCGGTGCCAGAGTCAAGGCCTATGACCCGGTGGCCGTGAAGGAAGCTAAACGTTACCTGGACGATCGCATCACTTACTCCAATCACCAGTATGAAGCCCTCAAGGGTGCCGACTGCCTGGTGATGGTCACCGAATGGCCCGAATTCAGATTCCCTGACTTTTCGACCATAAAAGAACTCCTGCGGACTCCTGCCATTTTTGACGGACGGAATATTTATGATCACGCTGAAATGAAACGCCTTGGATTTGATTATTTCTGTATCGGCATCAATACAATAAAATAAGAAACATTTGTCAATCTTATCACCATGATCAGAAAAAAAGTCTTGGTCACCGGCGGTGCCGGATTTGTAGGCTCACACCTCTGTGAACGGTTACTGAACGACGGTAATGAAGTCATCTGTCTCGACAATTATTTCACCGGTCAGAAACAAAATGTGGTACACCTGCTGAAGAATCCCTATTTCGAACTGATCCGCCACGATGTGACGATGCCCTTTTACATAGAAGTGGATGAGATCTACAACCTGGCATGCCCGGCTTCACCCATTCATTACCAGTACAATCCGATCAAAACGGTCAAGACATCGGTCATGGGAGCCATCCATATGCTGGGGCTCGCCAAGCGGATCAGGGCAAAGATCCTGCAGGCATCCACCAGTGAGGTCTATGGCGATCCGCAAATCCATCCCCAGATCGAGACTTATTGGGGGCATGTGAATCCCATCGGTGAACGGGCCTGCTACGATGAGGGTAAACGGGCAGCCGAGACCCTCTTCATCAACTATCACAAACAAAACAAGGTCAAAATCAAGATCGTGCGCATCTTCAATACGTATGGACCACGCATGCACCCGCACGACGGAAGGGTGATCTCCAACTTTATCGTTCAGGCCCTGAAAAACGACGACATCACCATTTACGGCGACGGGTCACAAACTCGCAGCTTCCAGTATGTCGACGACCTGGTCGAAGGCATGGTGCGCATGATGGCCTCCCCGGATGCGTTCATCGGCCCGGTGAATATTGGGAATCCCTGTGAATTTACCATATTGGAACTGGCCAATCAAATTCTACGGCTGACCGGCTCCCGCTCCAGGATCGTCAATGAACCGCTCCCCCCGGATGATCCCATGCAAAGGCAACCCGACATTTCACTGGCCAAAACCAAGCTGAACTGGTCACCAAAGGTGCCGCTTGAAGAAGGATTGGTAAAGACGATCGACTACTTCCGCACGATTCTCTGATCCCTGAATAATCATAAATCTATGCTGAAATGCTTAAACAAATCCTCTTCGCAGTTGCCCTGGTGATCACTCTCGGCATTTTTTCCGTTACCACTACCCGCATCTTAAAATACTTCAGGATCACAAAACCGTTCCCCATTGGCCAATGGGGTAAAAGGACAACATTGATGCTAAAGGTGGCCTTCGGACAGAGCAAGATCCTGCGCAAGCCCGTGGTCGGATTCATGCACGCCCTGGTATGGTGGGGTTTCATCGTGATCCTGATCGGCAGTATCGAGATGGTGATCGATGGCCTGTTCGGGACCGAAAGGGCGCTTGCGTTCCTGGGGCCGGTCTACGATGCGATCACCGCATTGGCCGACATCTTTGCCCTGATCATCGGAGGCGTGATCCTGGCCTTCCTGGCACGTCGCATCTTTCTGCATATCAAGCGTTTTACCGGGATCGAAATGAAACACACCTCCCATGCAGATGCGAACATCGCCCTGACACTGATCTTCCTGCTGATGGTCTCCCTGCTGGGCATGAACACTTTTTACCTGGTCCATTCCCATCTTGCCCTTCAGGATATCAAAGGAACCTTTCCCGTGAGTTCATACATCGCCAGTGCAGAAGCCTTCTCGGATTTTTCGCTCGAAAAGGCCCGCGTCTGCCACGAGGGCTTCTGGTGGTCGCACATCCTGCTGATCTTCCTTTTTGCCAATGTGCTGCCGTACTCAAAACATTTCCACGTGTTCATGTCGGTCCCCAATGTATTCCTGTCGAGGCTGGAGCCGCTGGGGTACCTGCCGAACATGGAAAATGTGACGAAAGAGGTGAAGCTGATGATGGATCCGGCCACGGCTTATGCTCCCGCACCGGAAGGGCAATCCGAAGCACCTTCCCGGTTCGGCGTGCTGGATGTAGAAGACATCACCTGGAAAAACTACCTCGACGCACTCACCTGCACCGAGTGCGGCCGCTGCACCGCCTCCTGTCCGGCCAATATCACCGGCAAACGGCTGTCACCCCGCAAGATCATCATGGACGTGAGGGCACGGATGAAAGAAAAAGGACCCGGGCTGGTCAAGGATAAAAGCTTTACAGATGGAAAGGCTCTCATCGGGGATTACATCACTGCCGAAGAGCTTTGGGCCTGCACCACCTGCAACGCCTGCGCGCAGGAGTGTCCCGTCAATATCAACCATCCCTCGCTCATCGTCGACCTGCGCCGCTACCTGGTGATGGAACAAGCTGCTGGCCCCGGTGAGCTGAATACCGTGTTCACCAACATCGAGAACAACGGCGCGCCCTGGCAGTTCTCCCCCGAAGACCGCCTGCTGTGGATCGCCGACCTTCACGACAGCCAGAACGCCCCGATCGAGGTCCCGGTCATGTCTGATCTGTTCGCGAAAGGGAAGAGACCTGAGTACTTGTTCTGGGTGGGCAGTGCCGGCGCATTCGACGACCGCTACAAAAAAGTCACCCGCGAATTCGTGAAGATCCTGCATCACCTCGCAACCGATTACGCTGTGCTGGGCGTGGAAGAAACTGATTCGGGCGATGTGGCCCGAAGGGCCGGAAACGAAATGCTCTTCCAGATGCAGGCGCTGATGATCATCCAGATCCTGCAGGGATACGAGGTGAAAAAGATCATTACCTGCGACCCACACGACTTCAACACGTTCAAGAACGAATACCCGGACCTGGGAGGAAAATTCGAGGTGATCCATCATTCCCAGTTCCTGCGGGATATGATCCGTTCCGGAAAACTGCAGTTAAACAGCAATGGCTTGCATAACAAAAAGATAACCTATCACGATCCCTGTTACCTGGGCCGTGCCAATGGCGAGTACGCCGCCCCGCGGGAAGTTCTGGCTGCCCTGTCCGCCGGGAACGTGGAGATGAAGCGTTGTAAAAGCTTTGCCCTGTGCTGCGGCGCCGGCGGCGGGCAGATGTTCAAGGAGGCCGAAAAGGGTGAAAAGGAAGTGTTCATCGAGCGCATCGAAGATGCCATTGCCACAGGTGCCCAGATCGTTGCCACCGCCTGCCCGTTCTGCATGACGATGATGACCGACGGAATCAAGTACAAGAACCGGGAGGAGGAGATGAAGAATTACGACATCGCGGAACTAGTGGCGATGGCGATCGTTTATTCTTCCACGTAATACTGCTCCACCGTTCGCTTGTACGTCAGGTGGTTGGTATAAAAACCCCACAGCGCCGCATTCAGGCCCTTTCTTGCCCATCGCACCGGATTGGGACGCCAGCAATTGAAAAATGTCTTGATCGCCTGCATCCGGAGGTTCTTCCTGCTGTATATCTTCTTCCAGATTTTTGTCATGGCAGCGGAAAGGGCCTCGGGTGACATCTTATGAGGCCGGAACGTGGTCTCGAACATGTTATAATGCTGCCAGTCCCCTGGAAAATCCGTTTTCATCAGCCTATCCTCGCGAACCATTTTCTCAAAAAGCCTTGTCCCCGGATAGGGTGTCAGGATAGTGGTCTGGATGGCATCCACCCCCGACCGACGGATATAGTCGCTCCGCTGGTGCAGATCTTCCACCGAGTCGCTTTCCAGGCCAAAGATAAAGGCTCCCAGGACGGCAATACCGTGCCCGTGCAACCGTCTCTAAACCTTCCGGTAATTTTTCACACCGAGCTTCAGGTTCACGTTCTTATGCATCTCCTGCAGGTTCTCGGCCCTCTCTGATTCGATGCCCAGCAGCAACATTTTGCACCCGCTCTTCGCAGCCAGACCGAGCAGTTCCGGATCACCGGCAATGTTCATGCCTGCCTGCGAGAACCATTCCTTGTCCAGCTTCCGCAGGATCATTCCCCTGAACAATTCCTTGGCATGCTCCTGCGTCTGCCTGCTGTGGCCAATGATGTTGTCATCCACAAAAAAGACCCTTCTGTTGGGGATGCTCTCCAGTTCGTCAAGGATTTCCTTTACCTCTCGAAGCCGGTACCTGGTACCATTAAAAGCCGAAACGGTACAAAAGTCACAATCCATCGGGCAACCCCGTGTGGTTTGCACAGAAGCGTAAATAAGACGGGGATGAGCAAGATCATGCCGGGGTTTTGGTATGGCATCCAGTTCAGGCAATCCTCCATCGTAACGTTTCTTCAGCCGTCCTGCCTCAAAATCAGCGATCACTTCCGCCCATGCCCCCTCTGCCTCCCCGGTGAACACCGTATCGATAAAGGGCAGTGCATCTTCCGGGATCATGCTTACGTGAATGCCGCCCATCACCACAGGTATACCTCTGGTGCGAAAGATCTGTGCAATTTCATAGGCGCGAAAGGCATTCGAAGTGAATGAAGTCAACCCCACCAGGTCGGCCTCCCTGAATGTGACCGGATCAAAATTCTCATCCAGGATCTCAACCTCCCAGTGCGGCGGGGTAAGCGCAGCCACAAGAGCCAGGCCCAGTGGTTCATAAACCGTATAAAGGTTGAATTCAATCCCCTTCCTGATCATCTGACTCCGGGGGTTGATCAGGAGAAGTTTGTAGTTTTTCCCGGTGATGTCAGGCATGATTTGGTGGTGATTTTGAAACAAATTTACAAAATATTCTACCGGCCGTGGTATCTCCGGGCGAAAACAACAGCTGCCTTGTGCTGGATGGAGAAGAAGGATTCTCTTTCGTTATTCAGCTGAAGACCGATGAGGAAAAGGCATTTCATATCGTTTACCGGCAGAAAGTCCGCGACCATGCCACCTACATCCTTACCTCAACGCGGTACTGGGGAAAGCCGCTCGAAAAAGCATTTTACCAGCTTACCGTACCGGTGGATCTTCAGATCACCGGCTTTAGCTATCCTCCGGATTATCAGGATAATAAAACAAACGATAGGATCTATTACTGGTTCAGGGAAAACTTCATGCCCGATAAGGATTTTGAGATTAAATTCTGACACCAGTCAGGTGAACCTCTGGTCATTTAACCACAGAGGCACACAGAGGGTCAATCGTCAATTTTCTTTCCAATCGGCAATCGGCAATCGGCTATCGGCTATCGGCTATCATTCCCCTACTCCCCTTTCATCTCCTTCACTGCTGCGATCAGCTCCGGCAGCACCTTCATGGCATCGCCCACGATACCGTAGTCCGCCGCCTCAAAAATGGGCGCATCAGGATCCTTGTTGACAGCCGCGATCACCCTGGAAGAGCTTACACCTGCCAGGTGCTGGATGGCACCCGATATGCCGAAGGCCCAGTACAGGTCAGGGGCGATGATCTTCCCGGTTTGCCCGGTGTGCTCTTCGTGCGGGCGCCAGCCTTCATCCGATACAGGGCGGGAACAGGCTGTGGCGCCTCGGAGCAATCGGGCCAGCTCCTCAACGAGTTCCCAGTTCTCCGGACCCTTCATGCCACGACCACCGGAAATCACCACTTCGGCATCCGTCAGAAGAACTTTCCCGGTGACCTTGCTGACCTCCTCAACGGTGGTTTTGAAATCATCGGCTGAAAGTTGCGGATGGAATGCTTCGATCACAGCTGCGCCTTCTGTTTCATGCACCCCATACGAATTCTGCAGAAGCGTGAGGATTCTTACAGGTGTCTTGATCGCAATGGCAGCAAATGCTTTACCGTTGAAGACTTTTTTATGTACCGTAAAGGGTTCCACTGTGACCGGCAATCCCGTAACTCCCGCTCCCACCCCCGCTTTCAGCTTGACAGATAAGCGTGGTGCAATGGCCTTTCCGGTAAAATTATTGGCTACGACCACCACCTGTGCCTTAACCTGCTCAGCCGCCTGAGCCACCACCGTGGCATGCGCCTGATTGACCAGCTGGTTCAGACGGGGATCTTTTACGGATAACACGCGGGATGCTCCGTATTTCCCCAGGGAAGCGAGTTCTGTTTCGCTCACGTCACCAATGGAAACGGCAATGGTTTCCGTATTCAGCATTTTTGCTGCAGCGTGGGCGTAGGATACCAATTCATAGGAAAGCTTCTTGAACTTCCCATCCCAGTTTTCGGTATAAACAAGTATGGACATATGATTTTCGTTTGTCGGTTTTCAATTTTCGTTATATTATTTCTCCTCTCTCCTCTCTCCTCTCTCCTTTCTCCTCTCATTTCAGATGACCTTCGCTTCCGTGTGCAATAACTGCACAAGCTCCCGTGCATTGTCTTCCGTGACCATTTTGCATTTTGCCTTTGCCGGTGGCAGTTCGTAGCTGAGATGTTCGACCAGGACCTCGGAGGGAACAGGTTCCGCCACGCGCAGCGGCTTGGTGCGGGCCATCATGATGCCCCGCATGGAGGGGATCCGCGGCTCAAAGGCAATCCCTTTCTGCACAATGGCAACAAAGGGAGCCCCGACCAGAAGCAACTCCTTCCCGCCATCAATCTCGCGCCTGACCTTGAACTGACCATTTTCGACGGCGACGGAAGAAACAGACGACACGGAAGGAACGTTCAGGAATTCGGAGACCATGCCACCGACCATCGAATTATTGTAATCCGATGATTCGATCCCGCACAGGATCAGGTCATATCCTTCGTTTCGCACGGCTTCCGCTATCTGGCGGGCCACATCGTAAGCATCCGCCGGGCTGCAATTCACCCTGATCGCATCATCAGCCCCGATCGCCAGGGCTTTCCGGATGGTTGGCTCTGCTTCGGCAGTGCCAACCGTAATGACCGTCACCTTTTCAATACCGCTACCCGGTTCTTCCTTTAACTGCAACGCCCTGGTCAACGCCAGCTCGTCCCAGGGATTAATGATCCACTGCACGCCCGTCGCATCCAGTGCTGTGTTTCCATCCCTGAACCTGATCTTCGTGGTGGTGTCAGGGACGTTGCTCATGCAAATTAAAATTTTCATGGTTCTATTGTTCTATTGTTCTATTGTTCTATTGTTCTATTGTTAAATGGTCAGCTTCTCGTTAGTATATTTTATCAATTGGTTAATCTCAAGATGAATTTTCTTTAGTTCTTCGAGTATTTGATTATAGATATCTTCAGAAATAAGATTTCTGGCTTTTGACTTTTCATTCCAATCATAAGATTCTTTTAAAGAACCTATTGCTATACGATAGTGTTTAATTTTATCCTTTTTCGAATATCTACCAAAACCCTCAGCAATATTTGCCGATATTGAATCTATTGCTCTAGTAAACTGTTTACCAACCGTATCCCGCGAAAAATAATCCCAAAGTATTACTTTCTCCCAGACTTTATTACTTAATATAAATGCTCTCTTGTAAGCATCAATATCATTAAGCTTCAGATATTTCTTCTCCATCACAACCCAACAATTGAACAATAGAACAATTGAACAATGTATTATCCTTTGACCAACGCCCTCGCGATCACGATCTTCTGAATCTCAGAGGTACCCTCGTAGATCTGCGTGACCTTCGCGTCGCGCATCAGCCTCTCCACGTGATATTCCTTCACATACCCGTAGCCGCCGTGGATCTGGACCGCCTCGGTGGTGACCTCCATGGCGATGTCGGCCGCATACTGCTTGGCCATGGAGCTGGCCATGCCATACGGCTGACCGTGGTCTTTCAGCCAGGCAGCCTTATGGACCAGGTTACGGGCATTTTCCACCTTCACGGCCATGTCGGCCAGCTTGAAGGCGATGGCCTGATGCTCAATGAGCAACTTACCGAACGCCTTCCGTTCCTGGGCATATCGCAGGGAGCGCTCCAGGGCGCCCGCAGCGATCCCGGTCGCCTGAGCAGCGATCCCGATGCGCCCCACTTCCAGCATCTTCATGGCAAACTTGAATCCGAAGCCATCCTCACCGATCCGGTTCTCTTTGGGAACTTTCACGTCGGTGAACATTACAGAATGCGTGTCGGAACTGCGCATACCCATTTTATCTTCATGGGGACCGAGTGAGATCCCTGGAGTGTCTTTATCGATGATGAAGGCATTGATGCCCCTGTGCGCCAGCTCAGGGTAGGTCTGCGCGACAGTGATGTACACCGAGCCGCTGTCGGCGCTGGAGATCCAGTTCTTCGTACCGTTCACCAGGTAATGATCACCTTTTTCCTCGGCCAGGGTCTTCTGGCGTGAAGCATCCGAGCCTGCTTCCGGTTCGGATAAAAGGAATGCACCGATCTTTTCACCGGATGCCAAAGCTGGAAGATACTTCTCCTTCTGCTCAGCAGTGCCGAACTTTTCAATGCCTCCGCAAGCCAGTGAATTATGCACAGCCAGCAAAACCCCCACCGAAGCATCGATTTTCGAAAATTCCTCGATGGCCAGGCAGTAGGCAATGGAATCCATCCCTATGCCGCCGAAAGCCGGGTCGACCATCATGCCAAAAAAACCAAGCTCCCGCAGGTTCTTCACATGTTCAAAGGGAAACTCTGCCCTGGTATCACGCTCAATCACATCCTTGATCAGCTCCCGCTCGGCGTAGTCTCTTGCCGCTTTTCGGATCATCAATTGCTCTTCGGTAAAGGCAAAGTCCATGAAAATGAAGGTTGAATGGGCAAATTTAGGAAAAAGGATGAAACGAGGAAAATTTTTATTGTCTGCAAGCTACAAGCTTTTTGGTGCTGTTTGTAAGTTATAGCTGACTGCTGACCGCTGACCGCTGACTGCCGACTGCTGACCGGCTACTGGCTACTTACCAACCTCCCAATAAACTCAACCATCCTCTCCAGCACGAACTCCTCCGCCTGTTGATGGGGAATGTGTCCGCAGTCGGGGATGATCTCCGCTTCAAACGGTGCTTGTATTCTTTTGGAGATGGCCCACATCTGTTCTTCTGTTCCATATTCGTCGAGTCGTCCCTGCAGGAATAATACAGGTGCTTTGATGGATGAAAGACAGGATTCAATATTCCAGTCCCGCATGCGTTCATCGGTCCAGATGTCTGCCCAACCATGAAACATAGAGTCAGTTTTCTCACCATGGTATTTCTGGAGCCGTTCTTTCAGGTCACCGGACTGATAGGCCCGGATGGCAGCTTTAAGGCTCTGGGCTGAGACCTCCTCTAATTTAACGTGTGGCGCTTCCAGGATCAGTGCTTTCACACGGTCGGGGAATCTGGATGCGTATAAAAGTGCGATGGAGCCACCATCGCTGTGGCCAACAAGGATCAAAGGCTTGTGGATGTTCAGCTTGTCAAGCAACTCCGGCAGTACCTCAAAGGCCTCATGAAACAGGAAATCCGGCTGCCGTGGTTCCTGAAGGCCATCGGAATCGCCATAGCCGTAACGGTCATATACAAAGCCTGTCAGGCAGGTGGCCTTGCAAAGGTTTTCGGGAAAGTCCTTCCATTTTTTAATGCACCCCAGCCCTTCATGCAAGAAGACCAATATTGGCGACCATACCGTTTCCCGGATGATCCTGTAATTCAACGTATGTCTCTGGACCTGAATCTTACGATGCATCGCTCTCTCCGTGCTCTCCGTGTATCCTCCGTGTTCTCCGTGGTCACCTCACTGGCATATAACCCAAACCACTCCGATTGGTATCGGTACTGGACTCATATTCCGGTGCAATACCCCTCCCCCGTCGGGGGTAGGGTACATTGAATGTATCCAGTAGATTAAAAACCTTCCTCTGCCAGCTCCCTCTTCGCTTCGTGGAATTCCCGTATGATCTCCTCCACGATCGCTCCTGCCGGTTTGATCTGATCGATCTGTGCCGATGCCTGTCCAATCTCCAGCTCACCTTCCTCCGTATCCCCTTCAAACATTCCCCGCCTGGCCCGTCCGTGACCAAGGAGTTCCATCATTTCTTCCCTGGATGCTCCCCTTCGTTCCAGCTCTTCCACTTTCCTGAAGAACTCGTTTTTAATCAGCCGGACCGGGATGATACTTTTCAGTGTCAGTTTGGTATCCCCGTCGGCAGCCTCCACAATCTTCTGTTTGAACGCTGGATGGGCGGCGGATTCAACCGATGCTGCAAACCGGGTTCCGATCTGCACACCTTCCGCACCGAGCGCGAAAGCGGCCAGCATGGCGCGGCCCGAGGCGATGCCGCCCGCTGCAATGAGCGGCAGCGAAACGGATTTCCTGATCAGCGGTATCAGTGCCATGGTCGTGGTCTCCTCGATGCCGTTATGCCCGCCGGCCTCAAAGCCTTCGGCAACAATGGCATCCACACCGGCCTCTGCGCATTTCAAGGCAAACTTCTGATTGGCAATGACGTGAGCAACCTTTATTCCGTGCTCTTTGAATAAAGAAGTGTATTTTTTGGGATTGCCTGCCGACGTAAATACGATCCTGACCCCCTCTTCGATCACGATGCCCACCATCTCATCTACCCGGGAATAGATGAGCGGAAGGTTGACCCCGAAAGGATGGCGTGTCTGTTCCTTCGCACTGCGGATATGCGTCCTGAAAACATCCGGATCCATGGATCCCCCGCCGATCAATCCGAGTCCTCCGGCGGCGCTCACGGCCGAGGCCAGTTTCCAGCCGCTGCACCAGATCATCCCTCCCTGGATGATGGGGTACCGTATCCCAAACAATTCAGTTACCCGGTTGTTCATCCTTTTTCGCTTCAGGTTCCTCTTCGGTCTTATACACTTCGATGGTGTAATCGACAGCCAGGGCAGCAACGGCACCAACGGCCGCCAGGATGGGAACCAGAACGGCACCGATCACTCCGAAGGTCAGCGGAAACTCCAGGATGGTCTTGCCGTCATCGTTTTTAATGACGATACGGCGTATGTTCCCTTCGTGAATGATATCTTTGACTTTATCAAGAAGCTCCTGACCTTTTACTTTAAATTCCTCTTTGAATTCAGACATAAATTCGTGGGTATTAATGGTTCTTCGTTGTCAAATTGTTAAATTGTCAAATTGCTTTTCGTCGTTTGTTTTTCGCTGCTTACTGTTCGATTGTTCTATTGTTCTATTGCTGACTGCTGACTGCCGACCGCTGACTGCTGACCGCCGACCGCTGACCGCTGACTGGCTACTCCCCTCGCTTATACACGATCGCCACCACCGTCACATCATCCCCGCCCATATTCATGGTCATACCGTAAGGCCGGTCCTTTGGTATTTCGATCTGTGCAGCACCCGCATTTCCCGTAAGCTGTTCCCAAATGGTCACGGCCTGGTGCACGCCTGTTCCGCCTGTTGGATGGCCCCAGCCGATCAGGCCACCGGTGGTGTTGACGGGAATCTTTCCGTTCCGTGCGGTAAAGCCGGCGGCAATGAAATCAGCTCCTCCGCCAGGTTTTGCGAAACCAAGGGCTTCAATGGATAAAACTCCCGCAATGCTGAAACAGTCGTGCAGTTCGATCGTTGCCAGTTCGTTGATGGTTATGCCTGCCGATTCCAGTGCCTGAGCCGCTGCTTTTTTTATGGTTGTCAGTTCGGTGAGGTCAGGCGGATCATTCGTCAGATTCCGTTCCGCCTGCGCCCAGCCTACGATCTCAACAGTCTGGTTTTTAGGTATGCCGACCCGTTTCAGGCCTTCCTCCGAAAGAATGGCAATGGCAGAAGCCGCATCAGAAACTTTCGAGCAATCCAACACATTAAGATGATCAAGAAAAGTTTCGCCGTTAAGTTTCATCTTGTGGTACAGTGCCTCCAGATCTTCCACTTTATTTTCGTATTCCTGTGCGGTAGGGCAAAGCCGTGCATTTTCGATGGCATTCCGGAACCAGCGGCCCATTCCTTTCCGTGCTGTTTCCATTCCGTATTTGGCATAGTAAGCTCCTGCCCGGTCGCTGAACTGCCCGGGAAAAAAGTAGGCATGCCCGTTTTTCCGTTTCTGAAACCAGCCTGCCCCGGCAAGAATATCCGCAACGTAGATGGCTTTATAGGTGTTCTGGACTTCAACGCCCACGGTCAGCACCACCTCGGCTGTTTCAGCCAGTATGGAACGAACACCTGCCATCAGGGCCAGGGCTCCGGAGGCGCAGGCGCCTTCGGTACGGGTACAGGGTTTGTATTGCAGGCCTTCATCGATCATGGGTATCATACCTGCCAGGTGTCCCTGTTTGTTGAACCGGGCTGCCATGAAGTTACCGATCGTTCCCTCATCTACATTCCGCGCACCTCCTATCTGAAGTAACGTTCCCTGTCCGGCTTCCCGGATGTAGTGCTCAATCCCCGGGCGGGGTTTTCTGGGATTGAATTCGCTTCGGCCAGTGCCCAGCGCGATCGTGTTATACCCGGCAGCCATGTAGACTTTTCTTCTGAGCTTTTGCATGATAAAATAGTTATTTGTGGTCATATGCTCGGCCCTTCGGGCCTCGCGTCATTCATATTTTGATTTCCTATTGATTTGATGTAATTATTGAGTTTTACTCCAATTGTTTTTATTTCATTTTCTATTTTATTATAGTCCTCTTGATCAATCAATTTCCGTAAATAGGCCTTTTTCAACCACGTATTTGTTTCATATAAAGATCCTCTTGAATAATAAACAAATCTTCTTGAATCGTTATAAAAGTACCTGCCAAATCCTTCGCTAATATTCGCTGCCACAGAATCTACCGACCTGATGATCTGGATTCCAATGGTATTTTTATCAAACCAGTCCTATTTCTTCACAACCTGATATATCTTCTCCCCCAATATAAGCGATCTCTGATATACCTCCAGCTCCTCAACACCTTTACCCATAATGACGATTAATGACTATGAATGACTAAATATGACAATTCGGTTCATAATCGTTAATACGTGACATAACCAAATTGTGACCCTAAATCATTCAAAAAATGCATTAATAGGCCCGTAAGCGTGAAAAAAACCTGTCAGGAGAACTGTATTGACATCCTCCTTGCTGAAGGCCACGTTGCTGGCGACCAGCTTCTGACCGATTTCGTTTGATTTCTGGCCGTAGTTCACTGCCAGCTTTGCTCCCGGCGCATCCGATTTCTTCAGGTCATTGAAAAAAGCAGCCAGCTTTTCATCCTTGTTCTTCAACTTGACGGCAGTTTTCCAGTTGATCACTGAGGATGGCAGCGCACCAAGCTTTTCATCGCATTTACCAACGAATTCCGCCAGTGGAACATACTCTTTCTTGCCCGGATCAAAAATGCCGGCAGGTTTACCCTTTTCGTATTTCAAAAATCCATTTTTCTGCGATCCATCGGCAAACTGTCCACCCCTGACACCCATTTCCATCATTTGATCCAACAGGTCGCTGTGAAGATCTTCATCGGGCAGAAATGGATTCATCACCTTCATGATGAACTGGGTAACATCAATGCCCACATAATCAACCAGTTGAAAAATACCCATCGGTCTGACCAGATAATCCTGGGTGATCTTATTGATCATGTAGACCGCTTCAACGAACGGCATTTCCCTGTTCAATTTCTCCACCTCATGAATGCCGTGAAGGGCATCCCGCATGAAATGGCCATTACCGATGAAGCCTGCAAAGTCGTTGGAGGGAACCACCACTTTTTTCAGGTTCCCGGCAAAATCCAGCGCAAACGATTTGGCTTCAGGGATCGTTTTATCCGTAACAATCAGCTCAACAAGCTTCTGAACGGCGGGAGGATTATAAAAATGAAAACCCAGGATCCGTCCGCCAAGCCCGGCCCCCTCATCCAATAAATGGATGGGAACGGAAGAGGTGTTGGTGAAGAACCAGGGCTTGTTAGGATTATTCTGATCGATCTGTTTGAAAAGCTTGATCTTCAATTCCCTGTTTTCATTCACCGCTTCAAAGATCAGGTGAGAGTCATAGGCTGCCTCCACACGGGTCACACGCCTGACGATGCTGAGCGTATCGCGAACATACTGATCAAGGATCTCACCGTTCTCGATAAGATCAGGCCTGTCGGCGTATGCTTTGCGCAGCCAGACCATCTTTTTCTCGGCGATTTTCAGGACCTGTGCGGAAAGATAATCTTTCAGCCCTGCCAGGGCTTCCTGGGTTACATCGATCGCATTCAGGGCAAAAGGTCTACCTTTGTTTTCGGGCTTCAGGCTGAGGTCCATCATCTCAACGACGGTCAGCAACAAGATGCCGCTGCCCATTTTGCCGGCAGCTCCCAGGATGGATACGTTTTGTAATCGTTCGTCGTAGGTCATAGAATGAGGGTTATTGGTGGTTATTAATGGTTATTTATGGTGATTTATTCGGTGCTTCGCACCTCACGTCATTTATGGTCATTCGTTGCAATAAAATAAAGGACTATGAATGACTATTGTATGACTATGAATGACTACTTAATGACTCTTTTACCACTCCGGCTTGCGCTTCTCCAGAAACGCCCGCATCCCCTCTTCCCCTTCTGCCTTGAACTGAGTGCTGAAATATTCCGACTCAAGTTCGCAGCCCGTGATGAAATCCTGCTGGATGCCGGTCCGGGTCACATATTTGACTTTCCTGATCGCTTCCGGTCCCTTTGACAGGATCGTATGGGCGATCTTCAGGGCCTCTTCCATCAGGTGTTCAGGTTCCACGACCTTCTGAACAAGGCCCATCCGGAGCGCTTCTTCTGCGCCGATCCGTTCGGCTGTCATCAGAAGATAAAGTGCATTACCCAGTCCGATCAGCCGTGGCAGTCGCTGCGTACCGCCATAGCCGGGAATCATGCCCAGATTGACTTCCGGTTGTCCGAATTTGGCGTTGGTACTGGCAATACGGATGTCACAGCCCAACGTCAGCTCCAGACCGCCACCGAGTGCAAAGCCGTTGATGGCAGCAATCACCGGGATCTCCATCGAAAAGAAACGGCGAAAGATACGCTGGCCCAGCTGCGAAAAGGCCTTTCCCTCTTCCGGGGTCATATTGACCATTTCTGATATATCGGCACCGGCTGCAAAGGCTTTCCCTTCCCCGGTCAGGATCATGATCCTGACGGATTTATCCACCGAAAGGCGATCCATCACATCGTCCATCTCATGGAAAAAGCTTGAATTCAGCGCATTCAATGTCTCAGGCCGGTTATTGGTCACGATAGCAATACCATCGTCTATCTGGACCTTTAAATTTTTATATTCTATGGGATTCCCTTTCTTTTTTACTCCTCACAAAGATAAAGAATCGTCCGGATTGACAAAAATTCTAACTTCAAATGCTGACTTTGCAGATGGAATGCCACGAAATTAACTATTTTGGTCGAAATTTTCTTTCCCGCAATGAAGTGCGTGTCCATCAATACCGGATTCCTGAATATTCCCCTGGCCGACATGTTCGTTACCAGCCCGGACGTTACTCCCGGTACATGGTTGCCGGAGACCGATCCTGTGACATGTCCCATCCGGTCACTGCTGATCAGGGCAGGAGCACGTAATATACTGATCGATACCGGCGTGGGAACGCTCATCGGCCGGGAAATTCTGGATTCTTATGATTATCGTTCAGAAGGCGACTGGAAATTCTTGCTTGAGCCGTATGATCTTTCTCCTTCCGACATCACCGATGTAATCCTGACGCATCTTCATTTCGACCATTGCGGAGGTAGTGTGCGGTTGCTTCCCGGTTCATCCAGTCCGAAAGAAGCGGCTCTGACCTTCCCGAGGGCGACCCACTGGGTCAGCCGGGTGCAGTGGGACTGGGCCCAAAACACAGTGGACCGGGAGCCGGATTCATTCTTTGAACATACGTTCCTGCCTATGAAGGAATCGGGAAAGCTGAGGCTTGTGGATAAGGAATCCGAGATCATTGCAGGGATCACCGTCCGGATCTTTCATGGCCACACCCGCGGCCTGATGATTCCCATAATATCCTCAGGGAATGAGACGATCGTTTTTGCAGGTGACCTGATACCAACCTCCGTTCATCTTGATCCTGACATTGGAATGTCGTATGATCTTGATCCGGAACTGGTACGGGAGGAAAAGAAGGGATTCCTCGCGGAAATTAAATCACACGATTGGAAGCTCTTGTTTCAGCATGAATTAGTTTCGAAATGAGAGAGGAGAAAGGAGAAAGGAGAAAGGAGAAATAATTTCTCATCTATCTCTCATCTCTCATTTCTCCTCTCTCCTATCTCCTTTCAAAAAAAGCTTCTTCCTGACGATATCTTCCACCTTTTCAACCGGTATCCGATCCTGAAGCATGGTATCTCTCTCGCGGATGGTAACCGTATTGTCCTGCAGCGTCTGATGGTCGATGGTGATGCAGTAGGGGGTGCCGATGGCGTCCTGGCGGCGGTACCTCCGGCCGATGGTATCTTTTTCTTCGTAGAAGCACATGAACTCGCCTTTCAGTCCATCCATGATCTCGCGGGCCTTGTCGGGCAATCCGTCCTTCTTTATCAGTGGCAAAACGGCTACTTTGATCGGGGCGAGGAAGGGCGGCAGTGCAAGCACCACACGCTCCGAGCCGTCGTCGAGCACCTCTTCTTTATAGGCATTGCTCAACACTGCCAGGAATGTCCGGTCGAGGCCAATGGATGTTTCGATCACATAAGGGATATATCCTTCGTTGCGCTCGGTGTCAAAATACTGCATCTTCTTGCCGGAGAATTTCTCATGCGAGCCCAGGTCAAAATCGGTTCGGGAGTGGATCCCTTCGATCTCCTTGAATCCGATGGGGAATTCAAACTCGATGTCGGCGGCGGCATTGGCATAGTGGGCCAGCTTCTCATGGTTATGGAACCGGTACTTTGATGCCGGGATCCCCATGCCCAGGTGCCAGTTCATGCGCTCCTGTTTCCAGTATTCGTACCACTGCATTTCCTCGCCGGGCCTGACGAAGAACTGCATCTCCATCTGCTCGAATTCGCGCATGCGGAACAGGAACTGCCTGGCCACGATCTCATTGCGGAACGCTTTCCCCACCTGGGCGATCCCAAACGGGATCTTCATGCGCCCTGTCTTCTGGACGTTCAGGAAGTTGACGAAAATACCCTGGGCCGTTTCCGGCCGCAGGTAGATCTCATTGGTCTCGTCACTAACCGAACCCAGTCTGGTGGAGAACATCAGGTTGAACTGGCGCACTTCCGTCCAGTTTTTAGTACCTGAAACAGGGCAGGCGATCTCCAGGTCTTCGATCAGTTTCTTCATGTCAGCCAGATCGTTCCGGTCCATGGCTGAATAAAGCCGTTTGGCGATGGCATCCCGTTTTTCCTGGTACTCGATCACGCGGGGGTAGGTGGTGATAAACTTTTCCTTATCGAAGGACTCACTAAAGCGGGCAGTTGCTTTTTCCACCTCTTTATCGATCTTTTGCTCGATCTTCGCCATGTAATCTTCCACGAGTACATCTGCACGGTAACGCTTCTTGGAGTCTTTGTTGTCGATCATTGGGTCGCTGAACGCGTCCACATGTCCCGATGCTTTCCATACGGTCGGATGCATGAAGATGGCCGCATCCAGCCCCACGATGTTTTCGTGGTACTGAACCATCGCCTTCCACCAGTAATCCTTGATGTTGTTCTTCAGTTCAACACCGTACTGGCCGTAATCATACACGGCACCCAGCCCGTCGTAGATCTCGCTCGACGGGAACACGAACCCATACTCCTTGGCATGGGCGATGATCTTGCGGAAAAGTTCTTCGTTGTTTGCCATGGACGCAAAAATAGTGAAATTCCATTAACGATTACCCAGATAGAGGTGGAAGTAGAAGGAGAATGAGAAGTTTCAAAGGATATTCAGTACTTTTGTGGAAAATATTTAAAAGCATGCCTGAAGAACTCAAAGAACAGGAGATCATCCGAAGGAACTCGCTGAAAGAGCTCATACAGCTCGGTATCGATCCGTATCCTGCGGAAGGTTTTGAGGTCAATGTCACCACACAGGAAATCCTTCAACATTTTCCCGGGGATCAGTCGTTGTACCAGGATGTCAGCCTGGCAGGGCGGATCATGAGCCGCCGGATCATGGGAGCTGCTTCATTTGGAGAGATTCAGGATGCCACGGGCAGGATACAGTTCTACATTCGGCGCGATGACGTCTGTCCGGGTGAAGATAAAACGCTGTACAATACCGTCTTTAAACGTCTGCTCGACATTGGGGACATCATCGGCATCAAGGGATTTGTTTTTGTTACCCATATGGGCGAGATCACCATCCACGTCCGTGAAATGAAGGTGCTCGCCAAATCGCTCCGGCCGTTGCCCATCGTGAAAGAAAAGGATGCCCAGGTATTCGATGCCTTCACCGATCCCGAACAGCGCTACCGCCAGCGCTACCTTGACCTGATCGTGAACCCGCATGTAAAGGAGACCTTCATGAAACGTACACGGCTGGTGGATTCGATGAGGAACTTCCTGAATGAAAAAGGCTACCTGGAGGTGGAAACCCCCATCCTGCAGCCCCTCTACGGTGGTGCCGCCGCCCGTCCCTTCCTGACCCATCACAACTCGCTGGATATGAAGCTGTATCTCCGAATCGCCGACGAGCTTTACCTGAAGCGGCTGATCGTGGGTGGCTACGACGGTGTCTATGAATTCTCGAAAGATTTCCGCAACGAAGGAATGGATCGCTTTCACAATCCCGAGTTCACCCAGATGGAACTCTATGTCGCTTACAAAGATTACCAGTGGATGATGGAACTGGTGGAGGAGATGGTGGAACGCATCGCCGTGGAAACCAACAACACCACCACGGTCACGTATGGTGATCACATCATTGATTTCAAACGCCCCTGGAAGAGATACACCATGTATGAGGTCATTAAAAAGTACACCGGAGAAGATATTTCAGGGATGGATGAGGCGGCCCTGACGGCTTTGTCAAAGAAGCTCGGTATCGAAACCGATGCCTCCATGGGAAAAGGAAAGCTGATCGATGCCATCTTCAGTGAAACGTGCGAGCCCAACCTGATACAACCGACCTTCATCATGGACTACCCCGTGGAAATGTCGCCCCTGGCAAAAAAGCACCGCTCGCAGGAGGGACTTGTCGAGCGTTTCGAAGCCATTTGCAACGGCAAGGAGATCTGCAACGCCTTCTCCGAGCTGAACGATCCCCTTGATCAGCGGGTCCGCTTTGAGGCCCAGAAAGAACTGGCCAGGAGAGGAGATGAAGAATACATGGTGCTCGATGAGGACTTTCTCCGCGCACTTGAGTTCGGAATGCCTCCGACGGCAGGACTCGGTATCGGCATCGACCGCCTGGCGATGATCATGACCAACTCGCCTTCCATCCAGGATGTGATCTTTTTTCCGCAAATGCGGCCTGAAAATCGATAAATCTGCCGTTATGACATGTTTATTTAAATCCTTCGACCTTTTTATGCCATAATGGCGTAGTAATCATCCTTTTCTCTTTCATTTTTCTATCGGTATAAAATTTGACTATAATGGGATTGGTAATTTGAAAGTCATTTATGGTCATTCATGGTCATACAATAAGTTAGTCATAGTTATTCATGGTCATTCATGGTCATTTATTGTCTTGCAACGAATGACCACGAATGACGCGAGGCACGAAGTGCCGAGCATATAACCACGAATGACGCGAGGCACGAAGTG